>JAGVNJ010000032.1 GCA_020053305.1 Candidatus Edwardsiibacteriota bacterium
ACCGGCGGGGCTTCCTATATTTCTATTTTTATAGGAAATATTATTAAAAACGCCCTTGACAGTGTTATGCAATTGCTTTAGAATGAGGAAAACAGAATACTGATAATGGTTAAACACGCTTTGGTTATAGCTATGAAAAGCATTGCAAATCTTGAAAGTACAATTCGCGACCTTATCAATCACCCAAGAAAGCGTTATTCACTTTCAAAAGACCCCGCACAGTGGTACAAACTTTGCAGTTCAATGGATGTAATTGGCGACACTGAACTCGCTATAAACGCTTTTTTGACAAATATTAAAAAAACTAATGATACTGATGGTGAGTTATACATAATTTTATATGGGGTTTTACAAATACTTTTCGTTCAGCAAGATGCTGTAAAACATTTAACAGAGGCATTGGAATTAAACTATATACCTAATAAGACGCTTGAAATAATTAGAAACATACGAAATGATAGCATCGGTCATCCAACAAAAAGAGGTGTTGGCAAAGGTTATGCCTTTAATTTCATAACACGCATGTCAATGACAAGATGTGGCTTTACTTTGATAACAAGACATGCCGACAGGGGTTCAACTCTTGAACAAGTCAATATATGTCATTTAATTGATGAACAAAGAAACGAATTAAGACAAACTTTAAACAAGGTTATTAAACATCTCAATAGGGAAGCAATGAAACATAAAAACCAATATAAAAACGAAACGCTGGCTGATATTTTTCACCCATCTCTGCAGTACTATTATGAAAAAATTGAAGATGCGATTTTTGGTAATGTACAAAAAGAACTTGGAATAGGTACATTAAAATTAGTTGCTAAGATAATCAATGAATTTAAAGATTCCCTGGAAAAAAGACAAATTATAGAAGCATATGACCTCAAAGATAATTTTATTTGGACAGAATACTCTTTAAAGAAGGTACTCCAATTTCTTGAGGATCCATCAAAAGATAACCTAAATGAAAAGGATGCTTATATCTATTTTTCTTTCATATGTAAAAAAGTTGCCGAGCTAAATGAAATTGCTAAAGAAATTGACGAAGAATACCAAAGCAAAGTGCGTAAAAAATAAATGCGCGCCCCTTTCCAAATCCTCGTCCTTCCTTTCCGCTTAACAGCAACTGAGCCCGAGTTCGCCGTTCTCAAACGCCGCGACGACGACAACTGGCAGTTCGTGGCCGGCGGCGGAGAAGACAACGAAACGCCGCTCCAAGCCGCCCGGCGCGAGACCCAAGAGGAGATCGGCCTGGCCGGTGAGATGATCAAGCTCGATTCAATTTCAACGGTGCCGAAGAACTGCTTTGCCGCCGCCGATTCCTGGGGCCCGGCGGAAGATGCCGAGCCGGGGCTTTCTTCCGAGCATACGGAAATAAAATGGCTGCCATACCAACAAGCTTATGAGATATTGAAGTGGGACAGCAACCGCAATGCCCTTTGGGAATTGAACGAACGGTTGAAGAATTAAAGCCCCGCCAATCGGCGGGGCTTTAGTATTTGGGGCAGGACACCCCTCCTTCGAAAGCATTATATTGGTCAACCTCAGGACAGGTTCTGTCTCTCCCCTTATTAGGGGAGACGCGGGCCAGGCACGTCAGCATAAAGTTGAAAGTGCAAAGTAAAAAGAATAAAGCCCTTTGTGCCTCAGTGTCTCTGTGTGAGAAAACCCTGGATTCCTGCCGGAGTTTATCCCGCACTTGATGCGGGGCAGGAATGACACAATTATTTTACCTACTAAATCCACCAAATATCACTAAAGCATTTTTAGAAATTTTCGTGTTCCTTCGACTCGGCTCGGGACAAGGTTTCGTGGGAGCGTTGCCCTACGGGGCGAAGTCCGCCAGAATGGTATCCGACAGCAGCAGCCCCTCGATATTCAGCCTCACCCGGCCGCCCTCCTTTTCCAGATAATAATTCTCTTCCAGCTTGCGCCAAACTTTAGGCATATACTTGGTAGGCGCCATCCCCCACTTCTTTTCAAATTCCCCGACAGCAATCCCCTCTGTCATCCGCAGGCCCAAAAATATGGTCTCGAATATCCGCTGCTCGCGAGTAAGCTCCTCCTCCATCTCGGCCGGGCTGTTCCCTTTTGCCAGCGCGGCGAGGTATTTATCGGAATCCTTGAAATTTGACCAGCGTTTTCCTTCCAAGTGGGAATGGGCCCCGGCCCCGAAGCCCAGGTAATCCCCGCCCATCCAGTAGTTGAGGTTATGCCGGGATCTGAAACCTTTTCTGGCGAAGTTGGATACCTCGTAATGGGCATACCCGGCGGAGCCCATGGCCTCGATGGCCGCCAGATACATCTCCTCCTCCAGCTCCTCGGAGGCCGGAGTGAGACGGCCCTGCTCCTTCTGGCGGGTGAACTCGGTGTCCGGCTCGTAGGTCAACGAATACAGAGAGATATGTTCAGGCCCCAGCTCCAGGGCCCTGGCCAGGTCCGCTTCCCAATTTTCCAAAGACTGTCCCGGCAAAGCGAAGATCAGGTCCAGGCTGATATTTCTGAAGCCCGCCTGTCGGGCATCGCGGAAGGCCGCCAAGGCCTGTTCGGCTGTATGGCGGCGGCCCATCAGTTTCAAAAGATCGGGATCGAATGACTGCACCCCCAGGCTTAAGCGATTGAATCCGGCCTGGCGCAGATCGGACAGTTTGTAGATATCCACCGTCCCGGGGTTGGCCTCGATGGTCACTTCGCAGTCATCCCCGAAAGACCCGAACTTTTTCTTGATGGCCTTCAGTATATCCGCCAGTTGAATCGCCGACAGCAGGCTGGGCGTTCCTCCTCCGAAGTACACTGTTTTCAGTTCAGAGTTTCCCGGTTTACAGTTTTCAATTTCCTTTATAAGGATCTGGCAATAGGCTCCGGCCTCGTTATCGGAAGCCGGCGGTCGGGAATTGAAACCGCAGTAGCCGCATTTGGTCAGGCAGAAGGGAATATGGATGTAAACGCTGTTCATATCCAGATATGATATCACACCGAAATATCAAAGGCAACTTTCATTTTAAAGACTAACGATCACAAAAGGATATTTTGCCGATATATGGCCCGGGTTTTACCGCAATTACTGATTTACCGCAATTACTGATTGACAAAACCGGCTTCTTTTGCTATCCTTAGACATCTTCAGGCATCTTCCAGCCGGTGTGGTGAAACTGGTAGACGCAGTGGACTCAAAATCCACCGGTAGCAATACCATGGGGGTTCGATTCCCTCCACCGGCACCATGTTGCCCTGAGAAAAACGGCAATCCGGCATTGCAATACGAAAGCAGCTAATGTTGCATAATGTCAGATTCGGTTGTAGTTTACATAACGTCACCTGGAGAAACATCGCAATACATTTATCAGGCCCAGTTATTATCCAGTAAAAAGGGGATAAACTGCAATAACAGCCTGCTTGATAAGAATTCTCAACAGCAAATTGCCGGCTGGTATAAAATTTGCTGTTTATTGTCTTTATATACAACTGCGGGCGGGCAGTTTTAATAGGGATTAAATCATAAACTATTCCTGATTTTTTAATGACCAACATCAATCCCCAATTGCCGCAGATGGATCAGCTCATGGAGGAGCTGGTGTTACGGGAGGCCTCCGACCTGCATATTCGGGTCGGGGAGCCGCCTATTTATCGCATCGGCGGAAGGCTGGTGCGCAGCGAATTCCCGGTGCTGGGCGAGAACGACACCCGGGCCCTGCTGTTCAGCATCATGAACGTCGAACAGCAGAAAAGATTCGACCAGGAGCTGGAGCTGGACTTCGCCTTCGGCCTGCCGGGGGTAGCCCGCTTCCGGGTGAACTCCTTCCGCCAGCGGGGCTATGCCGGCGCGGTGATGCGGGTGATCCCGCTGAAGATAAAGACCATCGAGGAGTGGGGCCTGCCGGTCATCATGAAGGACCTGGCCCTGATGCCCCGCGGCCTGGTGCTGGTCACCGGCCCCACCGGATCGGGCAAATCCACCAGCCTGGCCGCCATGGTGGAGCACATCAACCAGCGGCGCCAGGCCCATATCATCACCCTGGAGGATCCCATCGAGTTCCTTTACAAGGACAACCAATCGGTGATCGAACAGCGGGAGGTGGGGGCCGACACCCCCAGCTTCGCCTCCGGCCTGAGCCACGTGATGCGCCAGAACCCGGACGTGATCCTGGTGGGCGAGATGCGCAACTACGAGACCATGTCGCTGTCCATCGCCGCGGCCGAGACCGGCCACCTGGTGCTGGCCACCCTCCACACCACCGACGCCGCCCAGACGGTGGACCGCATCATCAACACCTATCCGCCGGAGTCCCAGGCCCAGGCCCGGGTCCAGCTGGCCACCGTGCTCCAGGCGGTGATATCCCAGGCCCTGCTTCCGGCGGTGGGCAAGAACAAGCTGGCCGGGGCCTTCGAGATCATGCTGTGCACCCCGGCGGTCCGCAGCGTCATCCGCGACGGCAAGACCCCCCAGATATATTCGCTGATCCAGACCGGCGCCAAGTTCGGCATGCAGAGCCTGGATCAGGCCCTCAAGGACCTGGTGCGCAATGGAACCGTCACCCTGGACGACGCCCTGGCCAAGTCGTCCAATCCCCAGGAACTGGAACAGTCGATAGGCAGGTGATATGCAGCTTCCCGAGCTTTTATACATGATATACCAGAAGGGCGCTTCCGACCTGATTTTGAAGGTGGGAAACAAGCCCATGATGCGCCTGCAGGGAAGCCTGGTGCCGCTGGAACTCCCTCCCCTCAATCCCGAGGACACCAAGCGCTTCGCGGTGGAGATCATGACCAAGGAGCAGCTGGAGCGCTTCCGGCGCGTCAAGGAGCTGGACCTCTCCTGCTCCATCGCCAGCCTCTGCCGCTTCCGGGCCTCGGCTTTCATCCAGCGCGGGGAGTTCGGCCTGGTGTTCCGGCTGATTCCCAACAAGATCCCCACCATGGACGAGCTGGGACTGCCCATCATCTCCAAGAACCTGGCCATGCGCCCCCGGGGCCTGGTGCTGGTGACCGGGCCGGCCGGCTGCGGAAAATCCACCACCATCGCCTCGATGATCAACACCCGCAACAGCAACCAGGAATGCCATATCATCACCGTCGAGGATCCCATCGAGTTCGTCTACCAGGACCTCAAGGCCGAGATCAACCAACGGGAGGTGGGCAAGGACACCCTGTCCTTCACCAACGCCCTGAAGAGCGTGCTGCGCCAGGATCCCGACGTGATCGTGGTGGGCGAGATGCGGGACCTGGAGACCATCTCCCTGGCCATCACCGCGGCCGAGACCGGCCACCTGGTGCTCTCCACCCTGCACACCACCGACGCCATGCAGACCATCGACCGGATGGTGGACGTCTTCCCGCCCCACCAGCAGACCCAGGTCCGGATGCAGCTTTCGGGCAACCTGCTGGGCATCATCTCCCAGGTGCTGCTGAAGCGGGCCGACGGCAACGGGCGGGTGATGGCCTACGAGATCATGCTGGTCAACAGCGCCATCCGGAACCTGATCCGGGAGGCCAAGACCTCCCAGATACCATCGGCCATCCAGATGGGCATGAAGCAGGGGATGACCACCCTCAACCATTCCCTGGCCGACCTGGTGCGGCGCAAGATCGTCACCCCCGAGGAGGCCCTCAGCCACACCGACAACCAGGAGGACCTGAAGGCCATCCTGGTCAGGCCGGTGCAGCCGGCGCCGGGCCCCGCAAAGTAACAATAAAAACGCATCCATATTTTCGCAAGGCTGGTGATGTTGTCAGCCTTGCGTTTTGACTTTGAAGGCAAATAATATGAAAGCTTCCCGCTACAACCACATCATCTGGCGCCGCAATCTGCCGCAGCTGCTGTACAATTCCTGGCACCACCGCTTTTTGGAGTTGGACAACGCCCAGTCCGCGGTCTACGGCGGGCTGTCGCTGCCCCTGACCTATAATCTGATCAACCAGAAGGATCCGTCGGTGGCCAAGCTGGTGGCCGATCTGGCCAAGATGAAATTCCTGATCGATGATAACATTGACGAACTGAAGCAGATCGAGGTGCTGAGCCACCTGCACCGCTTCGACCGCAGCCGCCTGGAGCTGTGGATATGCCCCACCACCCGCTGCGACCAGGATTGCCCCGGCTGTCCCCATCAGGACAGCCGCTCCGACCTGACGACATCGGCCATGGAGAAGATATTCCGGATGATCTCCGGGCGGACGCCGGGCCTAAAGCAGCTGGGCATCAACTGGTGGGGCGGCCAGCCGGCCCTGGCCTGGAAGTTGGTGCTGGAGTTCGACAAAAAGCTGGCCTTGCTGGCGCGGCAATTCGGCTTCGAATACTCCTACCGCACCATCGGCAGCGGCGGGGGCCCGGCCAATCGATTGACCGCCCTTTCCCGGGAGAATGAGTTATATCTGAATGTCGAATCGGTTGACCTTAAAAATCTTCCTGTGGCCCCGACCGTTCTGCTGGGGGACATCTCCGGGATATTAAAAAATATCGATAAACTTCCCCAAGGGCCCCGAATCAGCTTCATAAAAAACATCCCTGGGGGGAAACTCTGCCGGAATGTCAACCAGTTGTGCCACAGTGCGCCGAATCTGGAGGACGAGGAGTTGGGGGACATCAACCGCCTGCTGGAGGCAGGCTTCACGGTTGAGAACCTGCCCCGCCCCAGGCTGCTGTCCTGCCAGGCGGTCGACCCCCAGAGTTTCATAATCGACGCCGCCGGAAATATTTATAAATGCTGGGAGGACCTCGGCTCGCCGGAGAAAACACTGCCCGATGACATGGAGGATCCCCTGCTCCCCCAGAATTTCCGCTGGCTGGACTGGGACCCCTTTCACGAGGCCCACTGCCGGCTGTGCAATATTCTGCCCTGGTGCCTGGGCGGCTGCCGGGCCAGGCCGCCCGACGCCGACTGCAGCCAGTGGCATTATGCCCTCAGGGAGATGCTGTCGCTGGCCGCGGCGGCCAACAAGAAGGGGTCTGAAAACTTTCAGGCCCCCAGTTTACAATAAAAGAGAGATCTGTAAGATCGTCTTATTTTAAGATATTCCTATCCAATAATCTGGCTCCGTGATAAATCGTAAGCACTTCGACAACCTCCTTTTTCAATCGGTAAACGATGCGGTAATTCCCCAGTATGACTTCGCGGATAGAGGGATTCTCCAGCTCCGGCACGGTTCGGCCGGACTTGGGGAAGACCGACAGTCTGTCTATTGCCGTCATAACGTCAAGAGCCAACAGCTCCGCGTAATGAGGAGAGTCGGCGGCTATGAAACCGGCAATAGATTCCAAGTCCTCGGTCGCCTGGGGCGTCCACCTTATTTCAGCCGTTTACGCATCCGTGTTTTGACCGATGAATGGGAAATGGTTTTGCCCGCGTCGGCCTGGGAAATGCCTTTTTCGATTTTTGCCAGAAACAGCAGTTTCTCCATGGCATCTTCGATTGTGGCTGTATCCGGCAGTTTTTTTACCGTTTGCAAGACCAGTTGCTTGGTGGTCATTATTCTCCATGGAAAATTTATAGATTCATTTTACGGTGGCATGGAACATTAGCGCCTCACTGGATATATCCGTCTAACCGGGTTAAAGTTTACAGCAAAAAAAGGCGGAGTGCAAGGAAAATGTGAATAGATTTGTTCTTTCCGCGGAGCATTCGGTCATAACTGCAACTATTGGCGCTATTCAATCAGGGCCTGTCCGCCGCAGTCCGCCATAAGCGGACGCAGGTGGGAGATGCTGTCGCTGGCCGCGGCGGCCAACCAGAATGGGGCCTGAAAATTTTCAGGCCCCATTCTTTCGTTCTTCGGTCATTTTTTTATCTACTCATCAAAGCTATGGATTATTGTAGTATAGCTTACAGTTTTGCTCACAAATTCTCGGGGCGTTTTGTAACTTTAATTTCGCCCTCCATAAAATACACGTTTTCGTTGTATTCGTTCAGGGTAAGCGCCTTCGCCACCAATTCCTCGGTGGTATCCAGCTCTTCCTCCCTGCTGCCCCGACTGCTGCTTATGGTTTGAAAAACCCTGTCCGGTACTTCGATAATATATTTCAAGGTGCCCATTTGTTTCTCCCGGTATTTGATTTCTGGTTAAAAATACCTTATTTCTCCTTGTCCATCAAAGCCAGATAGGTCTTCACCCGGATGTTATTGGGATCGATCTCCAGGCATTTATCCCACTGCTGGCGGGCCAGCTCCTTCTGGTCGTCCTTCAGATAGGCCACCCCCAGCAGGATCATGGCCTCGATGTAATTGGGATTGGAGGACAGGATGATCTCGATCTCGTCGATGGTCTTGTGAAAATTGTTCAGGCTTAAATAGCTCTTGGCCAGCCGGAGCCGGATGTCGGGGTAATGGGGGTTGATGCTCAGGGCCTTGCCGAATTCCTCCACCGCTTCGTAATGATAGCCGATGTCGCTGTAGGTGATCCCCAGTTTGGTGTGGGTCTCGGCCAGCCGGTTGCGGATGCTGAGGGTCAGCCCGTCCTTGATATCCTCGGCCTCCGAGGCCTTGTTGAAGTATTTGACCGCCTCCTCGTAACGCCCCAGTTCGTTCAGGCTGATGGCCAGGTTCAGATAGGCCTCCACATAGCGGGGATTGAGCTCGATTGCGTCATGAAAGGATTTGACCGCCTCCTCGAACTGCCCGTTGAAATGGCAGGACATCCCCAGCTGGTTGTGAAGGTCCGGGAATTTGGGCGACAGCTTGATGGCCCGCTTCAGTTCCTGGCTGGCCTCGCCGTAGCGGCCCTTGGAAAACAATTCCAGGCCTGCCTTGTAGTGTTGTTCGGTTTCGAATTCCATTTTCACCTCTTCGGGATTTTGATTGCCTGGGCATCAAATAGTAGCCACCAACCACAAAGGCACGAAGACAAAGTTTATTAACCCCCTAACCAAAAACAAATTTAGTTTGGTGCCCCTTCGACATCGCTCAGGGCATGCTTAGTGTCTTGTCCGCCACCGCCCCGCCCCGCCCCGCCAAAGGCGAGGCTCCGCTTACATCGGGGCCGTGGGCAAGTAAATTCATATAGGCGGATCCGCCTGTGGCGGAGTGGCAAAAAAGCCTAAGAACTGTTGCTCGGATTAGTAACTACATAAATGTAACCCAAAAACATAAAATTATCAAGAAGAATTTTCAGTCGCTGATATTTTCCTTGATGAAACCATCACCAAAATAGATTATAATTATGGGGTTGCAAACATAACACGAAAGGCGCTATGCTTGACGAACTTCAGATAACCCAGGTTATCACCCGCGAACTGGGGCTTCAGGTCTTCCAGGTCAGCAACACCCTGGAACTATTCAATGAGGGGGCCACCGTCCCTTTCATCGCCCGGTACCGCAAGGAGAGAACCGGACTGCTGGACGAGGTCCAGATCCGCAATATCCGCGACCGCTTCGATTACATCCAGGAACTGGAGGAGCGCCGGGCCGCCATCCTCAAGAGCATCGAGGAACAGGGCAAGCTCAGCGACCAGCTGAAAGCCAAGATCGAGGCCTGTCTGGTCAAACAGGAGCTGGAGGATCTTTACCTGCCCTACAAGCCCAAGCGCAAGACCAAGGGCATGGCGGCCAAGGAAAAAGGATTGGAGCCCCTGGCCATGGAGCTGTGGCTGCAGGAACAAAGCCTAGTTCCGGAGGAATTGGCCCAAAAGTATATCAGCCATGAATTGGGCATCAGCAACATAAAGGAAGCCTTGGAGGGCGCCAAATATATCATCGCCGAGCTGATTTCCGACGATGCCGAGGTCCGCAAATTCATCCGGGAGATCACCCTGGCCAAGGGTATCTTGATCTCGCGGGTAAAAGAGGACTTTCGGGAGCAGAAGACCAAATTCAATCAATACTATGATTTCAAGGAGCCGCTTAAAAGCATCCTCTCCCACCGCTTTCTGGCCATCATGCGCGGGGAGAACGAGGAGGTGCTGACGGCAGGCCTGGAGGCCCCGGCCGTTGAGATAGATGAATATCTGCTGAAAAAGTTCCTACGGGATAGCTCCTATGCCCAGGCGGTCTTTTTGACTGAGGTCATCGGCTTCGCCTACCGGGTCTATCTGAACAGCTCCATCGAAGTGGAGCTGCGTTCCGAGATCAAGGAGAAATCGGACATCGAGGCCATAAAAGTGTTCGCCGATAACCTGCGGAATCTTTTATTGGCCCCGCCGGCCGGATCAAAGGCCATAATGGGAATAGATCCCGGACTGCGCACCGGCTGTAAGATCGCGGTGGTGGATGATACCGGAAAATTTATGGAATACGCCACTGTTTTTCCCCACGGTTCCACCCGCCAAAGACAGGAAGCGGCAACAGCCCTGGCCACCCTGTCCAAAAAATACAAAATGGAGCTGGCGGCCATAGGCAACGGCACCGCCTCACGGGAGACCGATAACTTCGTCCGGGAGGTGGTAAAGGACAACCAGGGGATCAAGCTCCAGCCGGTGGTGGTCAGCGAGTCCGGGGCTTCGGTGTATTCGGCCTCGGACCTGGCCCGCGAAGAGTTTCCCGATTTGGATGTCTCGGTGCGTGGGGCCGTATCCATCGCCAGAAGATTGCAGGATCCGTTGGCCGAGCTGGTGAAGATAGATCCCAAGTCCATCGGGGTGGGGCAGTACCAGCACGACGTCAACCAACCCAAGCTCCGACAGGCCCTGCACCAGACGGTGGAGTCCTGCGTCAACTTCGTGGGGGTGGACCTGAACACCGCCTCCTATTCCCTGCTGGGGTACGTCTCCGGCCTCAGTGAGGGCATGGCCAAGAACATCGTCAAGTATCGCGATGAGAACGGCGCCTTTAAGAACCGCAAAGCGCTGTTGAAGGTGGCCCGGCTGGGACCCAAGGCCTTCGAACAGGCGGCCGGATTTCTGCGCATCAGGGACGGCGCCGACCCGCTGGACAACTCGGCGGTCCATCCCGAAAGCTATTCAATAGTCAAGCAGATGGCCAGGGACCTGAAAACCAAAACAGAACTTTTGGTAGGCAATGCTTTGCTGACCGATCAAATTGACCTGAAGAAGTACGTTACTTCCACCGTGGGCCTTCCCACCCTGACCGATATCCTGTCGGAACTCATAAAACCGGGGCGCGACCCCCGCCAAAAGTTCGAACTGGCCAACTTTATGGAGGGCGTCACCGAGATCAGCCATCTGAAGGCCGGAATGGTGATGGAAGGGGTGGTCGCCAACGTGGCCAATTTTGGGGCCTTTGTGGACATCGGGGTACATCAGGACGGCCTGGTGCATATATCCCAGCTGGCCAACAAATATGTGCGGGACCCCAAGGAGGTGGTCAAGGTGGGGCAGAAGGTCAAGGTCAAGGTGCTGGAAATTGATTTGGAACGCAAGCGCATCGCCCTGTCCATGAAAGAGGAAAACCAGAACAACCCTGCCCACTAAATACACCAAAACAGCAGATTTATATTTTCGTGTGTTTCGTGGGTATAAGAAGGAGTTTATTTATGCTATCATACCGGAAAGAACTCTGGTTCAATGTCCCCTCCCGCCGGGGATTCATAAATATCACCGGACAGGTGGAGGAATGCCTTAAAGAAAGCGGGGTCAAGGAGGGCCTGTGCCTGATCAATGCCATGCACATCACCGCCAGCGTCTTTATAAATGACGACGAGGGCGGCCTGCACCAGGATTACGAAAAATGGCTGGAATCTCTGGCCCCGCATGAGCCAACCTCGCAGTACCTGCACAACCGGACCGGCGAGGACAACGGCGACGCCCATCTTAAAAGACAGGTCATGGGCCGGGAGGTGGTGGTGGCGGTGACCAAGGGCCAGATGGATTTCGGCCCCTGGGAGCAGGTCTTCTACGGGGAGTTCGATGGAAGAAGAAGGAAACGGGTGCTGGTAAAGATAATTGGAGGGTAACCATAAAATTATGGCGGTAGCTATGAAGAATATTTTAATCCCATTTGCCTGCTGCATTATGCTGATCGCTTCCCCTCTGTTGGCCCAAAAGCAGGAACTGCCGCCCCTGCAGACGGTCCCCAAGGTGGACCTGAACCGCTACCTGGGCACCTGGTATGAAATCGCCGCCATCCCCCAGCGTTTCCAAAAGGGCTGCACTGCCGTCTCCGCCACCTACACCCTCCGGCCGGCCGGCAAGATAAAAGTGCTCAACGAATGCCGCAAGGACTCCCTCACCGGAAAATACAAGGCGGCCAAGGGCAAGGCCTGGGTGACGGACACCCTCACCAATGCTAAATTCAAGGTCCAATTCTTCTGGCCCTTCTCCGGCGACTATTGGATAATCGAGCTGGACGGCAATTATCAATATGCGGTGGTGGGCCACCCCGACCGGAATTACCTGTGGATATTGTCCCGCAGCCGGAAAATGAACGATGCCCTGTACAACGACCTGATGGAGAGGATAAAGAACCACGGTTACGAACTGGCGGGGATCGTCAAAACTCCCCAGCCGGAATAGGGAAAACAGAAAAAAGCAGACATAATCGCCTGCTCTTTTTTTATTTTACAAGGGACCTCCTGGCACCCTGAGAATTGCTGCCTGCTTGTCAAATTGAATGAGTGGCTAATATTTTGGAGTAGATTCTCTTACCAAAATCAAATAATAAAATTGAAAATCAAGGGACAAAGTGCTATTATAATCTCATGTTTTTAAAAGACGCTCCCATATTCGAATTTCACATCTCCCGCCAGTGCCGTAAAAAATATGGCTTCGAGGAGACCGTCTACGGCCTGCACGGCAATGTGATACTGACCGATTTCCCGGCGATACAGCGCCTGGCCGACCGGATGAACCTGGTGCGGGACGCCGGCAATAACCCCCACCTGGCGGTCAAGGCCGCCGAGATAAACATCATCGCCCTGATCGAGGAGATCCTTCATCTGGTGACCGCCGGCTACCGCCGGCAGGTCAATCCTAAAATATTCGAATCGGCCATGGTTGATCTTTCTGCCGCCCTGAAGCCGGCCGAAACCGACAGGTGCCTGGAAGAATTCGCCGTATCCTTCCCCCCCCTTAAAGTCATGAATAACCAGCTGACCGCCGCCGAATACCTTAGGGGAAGCAGCGACGGTTATCCCCACCGGGCGGTGGCCCTGGAGGAACTTCTGTTCCTGTTCCTGGCCAATGACAATCCCGCCTACCGCCGCTACTCGGAACTGTTCGACGACGCCACCCTGCGTCAAAGCACCAGATATTTGGACGGCATCTCCGGGTTGAAGGATTTTTTCAAGACCCAGCCCAAGTTCGGGCCGCAAAATCTGGATCTGTTCGAACTGCTGAAAGCTCCGGCCAAGGCCAGCCCCTATTCGCTGTCGGGGCAGCTGGAATATATCAAGGAGCATTGGAGTGACATCCTCCCGGCCGAAATATTCGAAAAGCTCATGGCCAGGATCCTCCAAGCCCTGGATGTATTGAAAGAGGCCGAGAGGTTCCGGGGGTTCGCTCCCGGGATGGAGCCGCTGCCCGATTATAGAAGGATATTCGCTGGTCCGAGCGGCTCGTCCGATTTCGAACCTGAGAAATACTCGCCCGACCTGGACTGGATGCCCAACCTGGTGATGATGGCCAAGAACACCTATGTCTGGCTGGACCAGTTGTCCAGAAAATATCAGGCTGATATCCGGCATCTGGACCAGATTCCGGACCAGGAGCTGCAGTTGCTGGCCGAAAGAGGATTCACCGGGCTGTGGCTGATAGGGGTCTGGGAGCGAAGCCCGGCCTCGCAAAAGATAAAACAGATCTGCGGCAACCCCGAGGCGGTCTCCTCGGCCTATTCGCTGTATGATTACCGGATCTCGGACGATCTGGGCGGCGACGGCGCCTATTATAATTTAAAGGATAGGGCCATGGACCGCGGCATCCGGATCGCCGTTGACATGGTGCCCAATCACACCGGGATATTCTCCAAATGGATAGTGGAGCATCCCGAATGGTTCGTCCAGCTAGAAACTCCGCCCTATCCCGCCTATTCCTTCAACGGCCCGGATCTTTCCGGCCATCCCGATATCGGCATCTATATCGAGGACGGCTATTACAGCAAGCGGGATGCCGCGGTGGTGTTCAAGCGGCTGGATAAGCGGAGCGGCCAGGTGCGTTATATCTACCACGGCAACGACGGCACCCACATGCCCTGGAACGACACCGCCCAGCTCAATTTCCTGCTGCCCGACCTCCGGGAGGCGGTCATCGGCGAGATCCTGAGGGTGGCCCGCTATTCCTCGGTGATACGTTTCGACGCCGCCATGACCCTGGCCAAGAAACATTACCAGCGGCTGTGGTTCCCCCAGCCCGGCAGCGGCGGCGACATCCCCTCCCGCTCCTGGCAGGGTATGAGCAAGGAGGAATTCGACCGGGCCTTTCCGGTGGAGTTCTGGCGGGAGGTGGTGGAGCGGGTGGCCCAAGAGGCCCCCGATACCCTGCTGCTGGCCGAGGCCTTCTGGCTGATGGAGGGATATTTTGTGCGCACCCTGGGCATGCACCGGGTCTACAACAGCGCCTTTATGAACATGCTCAAGCGCGAGGAGAACGCCAACTACCGGACGGTGATCCGGAACCTGCTGGAGTTCGACCCCCAGATCCTCAAGCGTTTCGTCAACTTCATGAACAATCCCGACGAGGAGCCGGCCGCGGCCCAGTTCGGCAAGGGCGACAAGTATTTCGGGGTCTGCGCCATGATGTCCACCCTGCCGGGTCTGCCCATGTTCGGCCACGGGCAGATCGAGGGCTTTTCCGAAAAATACGGCATGGAATACCGCCGGGCCTACTGGGACGAGAGCCCGGACCAGGACCTGATGGACCGCCACCGGCGGCAGGTATTCCCCCTGCTGAAGAAACGCTACCTGTTCAGCCAGGTGAATAACTTCGCGCTTTACGACGTGACCTCATCCGGCGGACACCACCAGCACGATATCTTCGCCTACTCCAACTCGTCCGGCGGGGAGCAGGCCCTGGTTATCTACAACAACCGCTACCAGAGATCGGATGGCTGGGTGAACTGGTCGGTTCCGTATAAAAAATCAAATCTGTCGGAAGCGACCAAGATCAAACTGGCCGAAAAGTTCGGCCTGGCCGGCGACGGATGGGTGGTCTTCCACGACATGCTCTCAGGGCTGGAATATCTCCGCCCGGCCAGGCAGATATGGGACAGTGGATTGTATGTGCAATTGAACGGCTTCGAATGCCATGTCTTCACAAATTTTTATCACCAGACCGACCCGGCCGGCGAGTACGCCAGACTGGCCGCCGGACTCAAAGGCCAGGGGACGCCCAGCATTGAACGGACCCTATGGGAGCAACGGATGGAGGGGCTATTGGAATCCTTCGATAAACTCATGCTTCCGTTGCAGGACCCCAAAGAACTGGCCGGGGCCCTGAATGGCGGTCCGGCCAGGCATTCCCTGGCCCGCCGGACCAGGGAATGCCTGCAACGGCTGGCCCCGGAGGCTTGTCGGATCTTCTCTTTGCCGGCGGCCTTGCCGCCCGGCCCGGAGAAACTGGCCGCAGAGATCTTCGAGCGCTTCCGCTGTTCTGCCATGTCTCCGGAAGCATGGAACCAGAGGCTGTCCGCTTTGCTCTCCATCAGCGGCAAGGAGGGATTCGATGAGCTGGATTCATCGGTCTTATACGCTTTCCTGATCTTCCAGAGCATCAACCGCCTGATCCCACAGCCCCAGGCCCGCGAACTGCTTTGGAACCGCCTGGAGAAGACTCTTGGAAATGGCCGCCTGCCCGGCGGGAAGGCCTACCATATCCGCCTGCTGGTGGAGGTCCTGTCGGATGGGGGCTGGAGCTGGCCGATAGTTTTGAGAGACAAAATTGAACTGCGGAGATTTTTAGAGCGGCCCAAAGTTCTTCAATACCTGGGATGCAACTGGCATCAAAATGTTTTCTGGTTCAACAAGGAGAATTTCCTTTACCTGGTTTTCTGCCTGGCCATGGCCGGAATTATTCTCACGGCCGGTGAATCAAATAATTTCGGATACCGGCGCAAGTCGGCCTTGATCTATCGGACAGCAATGACGATGGCCGCTCTGGCCGAGTCTTCGGGGTACGATT
Source organism: Candidatus Edwardsiibacteriota bacterium (assembly GCA_020053305.1). Lineage (GTDB taxonomy): Bacteria > Edwardsbacteria > AC1 > AC1 > EtOH8 > UBA2226. Next base: position 15,995 of record JAGVNJ010000032.1, read on the forward strand.
ATCACCGCCTGATAGAACTATTGGAAGGAGAAATCAAAGATGCCCCCTGATCTTCTGCCCATCAAACAGGTGGCTGCCGGGCTCGGCATCGCCGAATCGGAGCTCTACCTTTACGGGCCCCACAAGGCCAAGCTGGAGCCTTCGCTGGCCCGGCGCCTGCCGCAATGCTCGACATGCGGCCGGCAGGTGCTGGTGACCGCCACCACCCCCACCCCGGCCGGCGAGGGCAAGACCACCACCGCCATCGGACTGTCCATGGCGCTGAACAAGATCGGCCTCAAATCCATCGTTACCCTGCGAGAGCCTTCGTTGGGTCCGGTGTTCGGCATGAAGGGCGGGGCCACCGGCGGCGGGGCCTCTAGGGTGCTGCCCAGCGACGAGATAGACCTCCATTTCACCGGCGACATCCACGCCGTCACCACCGCCAACAACCTGCTGGCGGCCATGATCGACAACCACATTCAGCACGGCAATCAGCTGGGCATCGATACCCGCCGCATAGCCTGGCGCCGGGTGATAGATATGAACGACCGGGCTTTGCGGGAAATCGTCATCGGCCTGGGAGGCCGCCAGAACGGCTTTGCCCGGGAGGACGCCTTCAACATCTCGGTGGCCTCGGAGGTGATGGCGGTGCTGTGCCTGGCCGAGGATTTTGCCGACCTGAAGGCCCGGCTGGCCCGGATGGTGGTGGGCTACACCTCCCGTAGCAAACCCGTCACCGCCGCCGATCTGCGGGCGGTGGGATCCATGGCCCTGCTGCTAAAGGACGCCATCAAGCCAAATCTGGTGCAGACCTCGGAGGGCACCCCGGCCATCATCCACGGCGGGCCTTTTGCCAATATCGCCCACGGCACCAATTCCCTCCAGGCCATCCGGCTGGCCCAGGCCCTGTCGGAGATAACCGTCACCGAGGCCGGCTTCGCCTCGGAACTGGGCGGTGAAAAATTCATGGATTTCGTCTGCCAAGTGGGAAAATTCAATGTGGATGCGGTGGTGCTGGTGACCACCCTGAGGGCCCTGAAGTATCACGGCGGCGCGGGCAGGGAGAACCTGGCCGAGAAGAACCTGGAAGCCCTGATCAAGGGGTTTGACAACCTGGACAAGCATATCCAGAACATGCAGTCCTTCGGGGTTCCGCTGATAGTGGCCCTGAATTACTTCCCGGACAACGATCCCGAGGAGCTGGAGCTTACCCTGAAGCACGTCCGGGCTAAAAACGCCAAGGCGGTCATCAGCGACCCCTACAACAAAGGAAGCCAGGGGTGCCTGGAGCTGGCCCGCGAGGTGGATGCCGCTTCCCGGACCGGAGCCGTGGTGAAACCGATCTACCAGACGGAATGGACCATCGGCCGCAAAATAGAGACCATCGCCACCAGAATGTACGGCGCCGCCCGGATCAATTACACCCGGCAGGCCCGTAAGGACATCGATCTTTTAAACAAACTGGGGTACGGCAGCCTGCATGTGATAATCGCCAAGACCCCCTCCTCCCTGTCCGACGATCCCAGGGCCATCGGCCGGCCGGTGAATTTCGACGTGGATGTGGACCGGGTCTTCCTGTCGGCCGGCGCCGGTTTCGTGGTGGCGGTCTGCGGGGAGATCATGCTGATGCCCGGCCTGCCGTCAGAACCGGCCGCCCAGAGCATCGATATAGATCAGGAGGGGAACATAACCGGATTGTTCTGATATATGCGACTGAGTAAAGAGGGCTGCCCTTTAAGGCAGCCCTCTTCTTTTATTATCTCAGATCCCGAAATGCGGCCCAACGGCAAATATCCATCCGGAGTAATCGGCCTTGGGAGCATTGAATATCTCTTTTTCGGTATATGTCTTCCACTCGCCCATCCGGCTGTAGACGTAACCAGCCTGGGCCTGCAGCCAGACGATGCCGAAAAGTTTTACCTTGCCCCTGACCATCGGCATTCCCACAAAACCATTCGATTTCAATGACAGCTCCCTTTCGGAGTCCAGCAGAACGGCCTGGTCCCAAGTCAGGTCCGAATTGGCGCTTCGTGCCAGGTTGATCTCGGCATCGGCCCCGCCCAGCAGGGCCCCCAGGCTGATGTCGGCCCTACGGCCCTTAAGCAGAACGTACTCCAGAGTCACCCCGCCCAGGCTGTATTTATAATCAAAATACATCTGGGTATCACTTATGGAAGCCCTGGCCTGCAATGTCTGCCCCCAGCCGGTATAGCCTATGCGGAAGCGATTGAACTGCAGATATCCCTGGCCGCCCCAGGAATAGCTTTCCTCCCGAAGTTTGGGGAATCCCGCCGGGGACAGATATGGTTGCAGACGTCCGGCCGAGCGGTCGGGCCAGAAGACCAGCGGCCCGCCGCCTATCTCAAAATGAAAATCCTTCTGGTATCCGTGGCGCCGGTGTCTCCAGTTCAAAATATCATTGTCCGGCCAATTGCGGCTTATTAACTGTCTCATAATAGTATTGACACTATCGCTTGTTTATGCTATAATATATGCATGAAGAGAAACGATGCAAGACGGCTTGACCATAAAACACT
>JAGVNJ010000041.1 GCA_020053305.1 Candidatus Edwardsiibacteriota bacterium
ATTTCTTCAAAAATCGCCGGATCGCGTTCGATCATACTTCAATAACGCCACCACTATATATGCAGCTTGATGTTGTTACTATTTTGAGACAGTTAATAAAACCTCATCCGAATCTATGCGGATATTCCCGATCCCGGTTGATAACCGGAATATATTTTCTCCCGAGCCTAGTGAAATGTTGGCTTGACGGCCGTAGCTCCGGCCATTCCTGCCTGATATCTTGCCCAACCCGGTCTGGGCCTCTATACGGATTCCGGCGCTGTCAGGCAGTTCCAAAGAGATATTGCCCACTCCCGTGGTCAACCGGCAGTGGCCAGGCAACGATGCCTTTCCCGGCCATCCAGCCTGAATATTCCCGGCTCCGCTTTCCGCATCCAGTTTGCCGCTTATATTACGAAGGTAGATATCGCCGGCCCCGATATCCATAAGCACTCCTCCGGCAATGTCCGACACCGCCACATCGCCAGCACCGCTGGAGATTTCAATCACGGTCGAGCGTGGCAGGTCAATGGTAAGGTCTAAGCTTTTCCGGTTCCAGTTTTGATGTGACCCGATAAAGACCTTGACGGTATTGCCGGCTTTTTCAATTTCCGGCAGGATGTCGCCTTGGGCGTTGAGGCTGATTGCACCGCCATCGTTACCGGTGATTTTGATGTTACCGGCTTTGATATCGATCTTAAGCACATCACCCGGGGCGAACTCTATTTCGCGCTGCAGTTCCAGGGCCCGGGCCGGAAAACAAAACAGCAGGCTCACAAAAATGCCCCCTGCCAGGATTTTGAATCTGGAAAACATAATCCCTCCTTTATTCTTTTTCTATAATTACGAAAACCTGAGTTTTTTGTTTCGTTTAAGGTACATATAAAAAAATAATTTACGAAATTATTTCCGGGGGGCCGACAACCCCATGATCACCCCCAGGGCTACCGACCACAGGGCGGCCAGGCCGATCTGGTAGTGGGGCGGCAGGGAGAAGGTGACGGTGTGGGCCGGGATCCAGAACCACAGCAGGGTCAGCCAGGCCTTCTTGAGCCCGCTGGTATCCCAGCGCCACATGATCAGGTTCTCCTCCAGCCGGTGAAAGAACATCATCTGGGGCCCGAACAGAATGTTGGTCAGCACCGAGACCATAAAAGCCCAAACGATTGTTCCGTGAACGGCGGCCGGAAGCAACCCCTGGCCGATCAACCCGTCAACAAAGGCTTTCATGCCTACAAAGCCGTATTTTATGATCACCCCCAGCAGTGCCCAGGCCAGTATTTTTCCCAAGAACTGCCAGAAATTCCCAAGGGCCGATATTTTTTCCCTCCTTATCATCAGGGATGCTATTTCGCCCAGGGTGCCCAGAACGCCGAATTGCACCGCCGCCGAAAGCAGCCGGTTGTTGCTTACCCATTGAATGTACCAATCCATAAAAAGCCTTCCGCAATTGTTATTTTTTCTTCAGGACATCCAGCATCTGCCGGTGTATCTTGCCGTTGGAGGCCAGGCATTCTGGATGATAGAGGCTGTAGCGTCCGCCGGAAAAGTTTGTGATCCTGCCGCCGGCCTCGATGATCATCAATGATGCCGCCGCCGCGTCCCAGGGCTTGAGCTTTATCTCCCAGAATCCGTCGAACCGTCCGCAGGCCAGGTATGCCAGGTCGATGGCCGCCGAGCCGGGCCGCCGCACCGCCTGGGACCGCTTGATGAACTTTTGGAAATTTGCCAGATTGTTCTCCGGACTGGTGTGGACATCGTAGGGGAACCCGGTGGCCAGCAGACTTTTCAATAGTTCCTTTTCGTCCGAGACCTTTATCCGCTTTCCGTTCAAAAAAGCACCTCGCTGCTTTACCGCAGTGAACAATTCATCCAGGTTGGGATTATAGATCGCCCCTGCTTTCACCTGCCCCTTTTCTTCGAAAGCAATGGATACGCACCACACCGGAAAGCCGTGGGCGTAATTGGTGGTGCCGTCCAGCGGGTCTATTATCCAGCGTCGCTTTGATGGGGTGCGCTGATCCCGGCTCTCCTCGGTCATGATGTCATCACCAGAAAAAGCCTTGCGGATAATGGAGATTATCAGAGCCTCGGAGGCCTGGTCGGCCCCGGTGACCAAGTCTATGGGGCTTTTGAATCTCACCGACAGTTTCCCCCGGGACATCTTCATCAGTAATGCCCCGGCCTTTTGGGCCGCCGCCACGGCGGTTTCTAATTCTTTTTCATGCATGAGACAAGTATAATCCAAAGCCTGGCGGATTTCAAATAAAATTCACGCCATTTTGAGTACGGCAACCATGCCATGCAATCCGAAGAATCTGGGTTCTTCGACTGTTATTACTCGGAACATACAATAGAAGACATAAGGCCATTACTTCGACAAGCTCAGCACAAGGAATGGCCTTAATTACTTTCACTGTGGGGGTCCTTAACCCAGCCCTTACTTGTCCGCCGCAGCTTAAGCGAAGGTGGAAGGGCTGGGTTAAGAGCACGGACTGTATCAGCCTTAGGCCGTTCACGCCTGTATGCCGAAACAACTACGGCGTGCAGAAAAATATTGATTGACTTTGAAAATCCCATCGCTTATCCTTATGAAAATTCATTTTATAACAAATGCTTGATCCTATGATCTCCTGGCATACCTACCTGATGGTCCTGCCGCTGGTGTTCTTCGCCGGGCTGGTGGATTCCATTGCCGGGGGCGGCGGCCTGATCTCGCTTCCGGCCTACCTGGCCGCCGGCCTACCGCCCCATTTCGTGCTGGGCAACAACAAATTCTCCTCGAGCTTCGGCACCCTGGTGGCCACCCTGCGCTATTATCACGGCGGGTTGATAGACCTGAAAGTGGCCCTGGTCAGCGCCTGCTTCGCCCTGGCCGGGTCCTTTCTGGGCACCCGGGCGGTCCTGCTGATGGATCCCGGCTTCCTGCGGTACGTTCTGCTCATGCTGGTCCCGGTAGTCACCATCTTCACTTTGCTGAACAAGAATCTGGGCGCCCATAATTACTCCCATCAGACCGGGGTAAAGACCAAGTTCATCCTGGCGGCAATAGCTTCCGGGGTGATAGGCTTTTATGACGGCTTTTTCGGGCCGGGCACCGGAGCTTTTTTGATAATCTTCTACACCTTGATGCTCAAGTACGATTTCGTCACCGCCAACGCCAACACCAAGGTGGTCAACCTGGCCTCCAACGTGGCGGCGGTGATAACCTTCATGGCCCACGGCAAGGTGCTCTACGCCCTGGGCATCCCGGCTGCGGCCTGCGGCATCGCCGGGAATCTGCTGGGAGCCAAGATAGTGATGAGCAAGGGCGCCAAGGTGATCCGGCCGATATTTATTTTCGTCCTGCTGTTGCTGCTGGCCAAGATAGGTTACGACATGGTAACGGGGCGGTAGATGGACAGCGCAGAATTCAATAATTTGGTGGAGCAGGCGGTGGACGATCTGCCGCAGGATTTCAAGGACAGGCTGGAGAACATCGCCATCACGGTGGAGGATTATCCCTCCCCGGCGGTGCTGCGGTCGCTGGAGGAGCGGGCCGGCAAGCATTCCCTGCTGGGGGTGTATATCGGCATTCCCTACAACAAGCGCCCGGCCTATCACATCTCGGGAAAACTGCCGGACCGGATTGAACTGTACCAGAAGAACATCGAATCCATCTGCCGGACACCGCAGGAGATTGTGGAACAGGTAAAAGAGACTATAATTCACGAGGTGGGGCATTATTTCGGGCTAAGCGAAGAAGATTTGGAAAGGCTGGAGGATTTATGATTATTGCATATTATAGTGCATCCCCAAAAAGAAGTAAGACATGAACGATACTGTAATTATTGTTCCTTACGATCCTGCTTGGCCAAAACAATATGAAGTGGAGAAGGAAAGGCTGCAGGAAGCGCTTGGTTCGCTCATCGTGCAAATTGAACACGTCGGCAGTACTGCTGTACCGGGGGTAGGTGCCAAGCCGATTATAGATATTATGATAATATTAAGCGACATAAATAATATAAGTGGCTGTGTTTTGTCTTTAAAAAACATTGGTTACGAACATTTGGGTGAATATGGTATACCTGGCAGACATTTTTTCCGTAAATTCTCCAAGAAGGCTGGCGAACGTACACATCATTTGCATATTGTTGGCGCAGGTAATGATTTTATTGAAAAACATTTGTTATTTCGAGATTATTTGCGTTCTAATCTCGAAACAGCTCAGCAGTATTATCAATTAAAAAAAGAACTGGCAGCAAAATATAATAATGATCGCGACTCATATACCGAAGCGAAAACAACTTTTATAGAATCAGTTTTATCCAACGCTAAAATAGAATAACAATAATATGAACTTTCAATAACCTTAAAAGCCGCATTGCGCTCATAGTGCGGCTTTTTAATTGCCCCGAAAAATATATTAAAATTTATGAAACATATCTCCCCAACCCTGCGTATTCTCCTATGAAACAAGAAAAAAATTAAATTTCCAAAAAGGAGAAGGTCATGAAAGAAATAGTCGATTTAAAGAGCGTAGATTGGGGCGGTTTGATACCCATCGGCACCATAGTTGCCCTGTTTCTGATATCCATAATGTAAAAGATACCCAACCCCATATAACCCCTAAACTACCTCCAGAAAAGAAGCCGGAAAATTTCCGGCTTTTTATCTATGGGATCATCCTTCAGCCTGCTTTATGAACGAACTTGTCACACTGAGAACGGCTTTTTCACCTGCCAAGTTGAAGTGTGACGAAAATAAATGCTGGTCTGCACCCGTTCGGTTTGTTGCGCACGAAGTCGTTCTCAGGGTGACAGAAAATAAGGTCTGGATTCCCATTTTCATGGGAATGACATAACGGTTTTCTTTTAATATAATAATACATTCTTACGCATCATGTCTTCAAAAGCCGCTGTTATAACGGGAGTCATTTTAGGTTTGACACCGGTCAAATCTAAATGCTATACTAACTCCATGGCTTCCGAAAACCAAGACCAGATACTGATAGACCGCTGTCTGGCCGGCGACAGCCGGGCCTTCAACGATCTGATCAACCTCTATAAACGGCAGGTGTTCTCCCTCATCTTCCGCTTAGTCCGCAACCAGAGCGACGCCGAGGACATCGCCCAGGAGACCTTCATCAAGGCCTACAAAAGCTTCGCCAGCTATAACCCCTCCTACCCCTTTCTCACCTGGCTTTTCAAGATCGCCCACAACTCGGCCATCGATTTCTTAAGGGCCCAGAAGCCCGACTCGCTCTCCATCCACGACGAGGAGAACCCGATGGATATCGAGGACTCCCAGATCTCCCTGGAGGAAAAGATCGAAGCCGCCTCCCAGCAGGAGCTGATAGACAAAGTACTGGGCACTCTGCCTCCACTCTACCGCGAGGTCCTGATTTTAAGACATCAACAGGAGCTTTCCTACGAGGAGATCTCGAAGACCATGGATATTCCGGTAGGCACAGTCAAGATAAGGCTTTTCAGGGCCAGGGATATCATGAAGCAAAAACTGGTCAAACTGGGCTATTGCTAACCCAATATTATCAAATAGCTTGGACATAATGAAACATTTGAACACCCCCCATCGTATTACTACCAGAACGGAGAAAATATCATGGAATGCATAGAGATAAAAAATAAGCTGCAGGAGTTGACAGACAACTCCCTTGAAGATCAGGAGGTTACAAAAGTTAAGAACCACCTGAAGTTCTGCCGTTCCTGCGCTGCCGACTACCGCCTGCTCAATCTGGTGGCCGAGTCGGTCAAAGCCCTGCCCCTGCCTCAGGTCAGCCCCGAATTCAACGCCAACATTTTTAATGTCTTGGGCTTAGAATATAAGGTCCCGCGCCTCAGCCCGGCCATAAAATGGGCCACCGGTGTCATAGTCTCTTTAAGCTCTATCTGGTTGGTGATATTCGGATTGGGGTTGACCTTCGGCCTGAACAAGCTGGACCCTTACAAAATATTTTCCCTGGCCAAAGGCTTTATAAAGGCATTGCCCAACCTGCAGGTGATTCTGGTCAAGGCCGGGCTGAGGCTGGTTGACATGATAGACCTGCTGGGCCAGGTGGCCGTCACCCTGCTTAAGGGTTCCAATCTGCCGGTCCAGCTGGCCATCGCCAGCGTCGCGGCCTTCGCCATCATCGCCGTCGCCTCCAAGAGAATATACATAAATTCAAAAATATAGCATCATAAAAGGAGCACGATCATGTTCAGATTAACCAAACATACTCCCAAGGCCGGCTGGCTTGTCCTGCTGCCGATGATCGCCTTGCTGCTGGCGGCAACCGCCGGGCTGGCCGAGGAAAAAGTGGTGGGCACCAAATTGCTGGACAAGAAGACCACCATCAAGATCCAGGGGATCGGCGAAAGTGATTCCGATACCAGCTACAAGTTCAAGATCGGCGACAAAGAAGTTCAGATCGACGCCAAGGATGCCAAGGTGGGCGATATTTATATTGGAAAGGCCGACACCATCAACGACGACGTGGTCACCAAGGGCGGCTCCATCACGGTGGACGGCATGGTCAACGGCGACTGCGTGGCCTTCGGCGGCGGGGTGACGGTCAACGGCACGGTGATGGGCGATGTGGCCACTTTCGGCGGAGCCAGCGTGGTGGCCGGAAGGATCAAGGGCGACGTGGCCACTTTCGGCGGAGCGGCTTCCATCGACGGTACGGTGAGCGGAGATGTGGCGGCCTTCGGCGGGATGGTCAAGCTGGGGCCCGCTTCCTCGGTGGGCGGCGATATCGCCACCATCGGCGGCACGGTTGACAGGGCCGAAGGGGCCCGGGTCGGCGGCCAGATTAAGAACCTGGACCTGGGAATGCTCAACCAGTTCATCCCCGGCGTGATCGGATCGGCCACCTTCGCCTCGCACCCCAAGCCGGTCGCCGGAAGGGCCATAAAATTCTTCATCACCTTCTTCATGCTGGCCGGGCTGGGCATACTGATAACCCTGCTGGGAGTGTTCTTCTCCAAGCCCATAGAGCGCATTACCCATATCATCGAGGTTGATTTCTGGAAGTCGGCCGGCATCGGGTTCCTGGTGCAGATCTCCCTGGCCCCGGCCCTGGTGTTCATGGCGGTCTCCATCCTGGGCATCCCCCTGATACCGCTGGCGGTGCTGCTGGTGGTGGCCGGGATCCTGATGAGCATCGCCAGCTTCGGGGTGATCATCAACCAGAAATTCCTGCATGCCGTCAATAAGCCGCCTATGAACACCCTGCCGGCGGTGGTGCTGGGCTTTGTGCTGCTGCACTCCCTGTTCCTGCTGGGAACATTGATCAACATCGCCGGCAGCCCCCTGACCGCGCTGGGCGTGATCTTCATCATCATCAACTTCATAGTCCTGTGGTGCGGGGTGACCGTGGGCCTGGGCGCGGTGTGGACCACCCGGCTGGGCACCAGGGACCAGGCTCCGCCCAGACTGCCCAGAGCGCAGAAGATTTCTTCAGCCGAATAAGAATAGACTATCAAACAAAATACGGCCTTGGGCCAACGACCCTCAAGGCCGCTTTATAAATTTCCGACAAAACCCATAGCCCCTTGAAGTTTCGCCCTTTCGGGTTTATAATTGTATTGTATAATAAGGAGAATGATCATGGCCAAAAGAATCTACCGGTCCACCAAGAATCGGATGCTGGGCGGCGTCTGCGGCGGCATCGGCGAGTATTTCGACATCGACCCCACCATCGTCCGGCTGGTGGCGGTGGTGTTCGCCCTGTCCGGAGCCGGAATCCTGGCCTATATCATCGCCTGGATCATCATCCCCGACCAGCCGGCGGTGCTGTAGGAGACCTTTAGATGCCCAAACGATTATACCGTTCCGCAAAGGACCGGGTGGTGTCCGGCGTCTGCGGGGGCCTGGCCGACTATTTTGACATCGACCCCCTTCTGATTCGTATCATCTTTATAATCCTGGCCCTGTCCGGCGGGCTGGGAATCCTTATTTATCTGGCGGCCTGGATCATCATCCCCCGCCAAAACAGCCCTGAAGGCCAGGATCAAACTTCGCCAAACGATGAGGAAAGGAATCCGGGTATGAAACGAAACCCATCCGGGGTGGTGTTCGGAATGCTGATCATCATCCTGGGCATCGGCCTGCTGCTGCATAATTACGGACTGTTCCATTTTAAATTCAGCCTGATCTGGCCGCTGATCCTGATCGCCCTCGGCGTCCGGCTGCTGATCAGGGATAAAAAATAAAGGATAACAAAAAGCATGAGAAAATTAGTTCTGGCGGCACTCTGTCTGGCATTGGTCGTTTCCCGGGCCGGGGCCGCCGACACCCTGGCAGTTTATCAGGACAGTTTGGCCAACGGCCTGAAAATTCTGATCGCGGAGAAACCCGGCTTGCCTTTGGTAAGTTTTCAGGTGTGGTACCGGGTGGGGTCCCGCAACGAGCGTCCGGGCATCACCGGGATCTCCCACCTGCTGGAGCATATGATGTTCAAGGGGACCGACAGGATCGGGCCGGAGGAGTTCTCCCAGATCGTCCAGAAATACGGCGGCCACTGCAACGCCTTTACCAGCGAGGACTACACCGCCTATTACGAGAACATCTCCACTGAGTTTCTGTCGGTGGCCATGGAGATGGAGTCCGACCGGATGGCCAATTTGAAATTGGATCCCAAGGAATTCGACCCGGAGCGCAACGTGGTCAAGGAGGAGCGCCGCTTAAGGGAGAACTCGCCCTATGGCCATCTGTTCGAACAGCTCAGCGCCGCCGCCTATACCGCCCATCCCTACGGCTGGCCGGTGCTGGGCTGGATGACCGACCTGGACGCTATTACCAATCAGGACCTTCGCGACTACTATCGGATCTATTATGCCCCCAACAACGCCGTCTGCGTAATAGTGGGCGCAGTCAACCGCAAAGAAACGGCGGCCCTGGTGGAAAGATATTTCGGCGGCATCCCCGGCAATAAAATACCGCCGCCCCGGGTCACCACCGTGGAGCCGCCCCAGATGGGCGAACGCCGGGTCAAGGTAGTAAAGGACACCCGGATGCCCTTGGTGGCCCTGGGATACCACACCCCCCAGATAGGCCATAAGGACACTTACGCCCTGGAGCTGCTTTCCAATATCCTCAGCAACGGCGAGAGCTCCCGGCTATACCGCAGTCTGGTCTACGAAAAACAGCTGGCCCTGTTCGCCGGCGGGTATAACGACACCCAGACCGATCCCACCCTTTTCATCTTTTACTCGGCGCCGCTTAAGGGCCATAACACCGAAGAACTGGAGCAGGCCATAGCTCAGGAACTGGACAGGATTAAAAAGGAGGGCGTCACCTCCCGGGAGCTACAGAAGAGCCAGAACCAACTGGAGGCGGAATTCGTCTTCCAGCAGCAACGGAACAACGGCCTGGCCGTTCAGATCGGCTCAGCCCAGATCCGGCTTGACTGGCGCTATCTTAACAGCTATCTTAAGAACATCCGGGCGGTAAACAACCAGGATATCATCACCGTGGCCAATAAATATTTCACCGACCAGAATAAGACCGTGGCCACCCTGGTCCCGACCGGCAGCTCCCAGAGCAAAGGACAGGCCCAATGAGAAAGACATTTTTTGCCGCCGCCTTGTTTTTGGCCGCAGCCGGAATGGTTTCGGCCCAAAACATCTGGACCCCTCCCCAGCCCAAAAGGATCAGCCTCAATAACGGCCTGACCATTCTGCTTTTGGAGAACCGCCAATTGCCGGTGATCTCGATGGAGGTGATGGTCAGGGCCGGCAGCATCACCGACCCGGCCGGATACGCCGGGCTGGCCAACTTTACCGCTGAGATGCTGCCCAAGGGCACCTCCTCGCGCAACGCTCTGGACATCGCCGAGGGCTTCGATTTTGTGGGGGCCCAGTTCTCGATCAAATGCGATTACGATGCGACATTTTTCTCCTTGACCACCCTGGCCCGGGATTTTGACAAAACGGCGCCGGCATTGTTCGATCTTTTGTCCCGGCCGGCCTTCGATTCCATGGAGACCGGACGGCTGCAGGGGGAATTGCTTTCGGCTATCGAGGCCAAGGGAGACCGGCCCAATACCCAGTCGGCCGAGGCTTTTATCCAACTGCTCTTTGGGGGCCATCCTTATGCCCATCCGGTGATGGGCGACGCCGAAAGCGTCTCCCGCATATCCCGTCAGGACCTGTCCGGCCACCATAAAAAATACTACGTTCCAAATAATTGCGTCATCGCGGTGGCGGGGGATTTTAAGAGCTCCCGGATCAAAAATTTGATCGAGCAGAATCTGGGCAAATGGCCCAAAAGAGAGGTTCCCGGGCTTGACCTGCCCCGTATTCCCGCCATCGAAGGGTCCCGGGCCCTGCTGATCGAGCGCCAGATCAACCAGGCTTACATCAATCTGGGTTTTCTGGGGCCAAAGAGGAACGATCCCGATTACCAAGCCATCCGGGTGATGAACTATATCCTGGGCGGCGGCGGCTTCGTGTCCCGTTTGGTCAAGAATATCAGGATGGCCCAGGGCCTGGCCTACGATGTGGATTCCAATTACGATCCCCGGACCGATTTCGGGCCCTATATCCTGTCCGTTCAGACCAAATGCGCCTCAGCCGACACCGCCGTCAAGAGCCTGATCGCCGAAATGAGGCGCATCCAGCAGGAGCCTGTCAGCGATGAGGAACTCCAGGAGGCCAAGGATTACATCCGGGGCAGCTATCCCTTCCGCTTCGAGACCAGCGGCCAGACCGCCCGGCAGTTCCTGTATGTCGAATTATACGATCTGGGGGCGGATTACTTCCGGCAGGATATGGAGAAAACGCTGGCCGTGACCAAGGATGACGTAATGGCCGCCGCCAGAAAATACCTGAAGCCGGATAATTTCCTGCTGGCGATGGTCACCGATACCAGCCAGACCAAACTGAATATCCCCGGTTTGAAGATAGAAAAGCAATAGGTTGCCCGATATTAAAAAGCCCCTCCGAAACGGAGGGGCTTTGGGTTTTGAGAAATCACTCTTCCCGGGGCTCCGGGGATAGTTCGTCCAGGCTAAGCTCCCGGCTGTTGGACGGTTTGAAGACATTCCCCATCAGGGGGTCGGATCCCTGCTCGCCGCTCAGGTCGTCCAGCTTGAAAACCCGCCCTCCGGTGCCTATCTTGGAGGCCACGTCGGAATTGACGTCTCCGCCCATCGCTTCGGACGACAATTCATCAAGATTGAACTCCCGGGCGCCCACCCCGATCTTGGCCGCTGGATCGGCATATTCCGGTTTAGGCTTGGAGATTGGTTTTTCGACCACTATCTCCTCCTTGACCGGAACCGGGGCCTGCTCCCCGGCCGACACCTTTCCGTAATGGGCGATGTCGATGACCGCATCCGTTTTGGTAACGGCGGTCTTCCGGGGCAGGATGGGATCTATCCGGGATGGCTGCCTCTGTTCGGCCAGGATCTTTTCTATTTTATGCAGGGCTTCATCCATAAAAATTACCTCCGGGCCCGATAGGAGGCCAGCTTTCTCCGGGCCTCCTCATGGGTGGGCTGCAGATTGAGCGCCTTCTCCCAGGCCTTGATGGCCAGTTCGAATTTCTCCAGTTCCTCGTAGGCCACTCCCAGGTTGAAATAAGCCAGGGAGTAATCCTCCCGCTTGGCGATGGCCTGGTTGAACAGCTCCACCGCCTGCTGGTAGTCCTTCTTGATGCGGTACAGGCAGCCCAGATTATTGTAGGCCTCCGGGGCCTCGGGGGACAGGTCTATGGCTTTTTTGAAGGCCTCCACCGATTCCTCCTTTTTGCCCAGATCGCTTAGGGTCAGCCCCAGATTGTTGTAGGCTTCGGCAAAATCCGGCCGGATGTCAAGCGCTTTTCGGAACTCGACCTCGGCCGCCGCCAGCTCCCGGCGGTGGAAAAGCATCACCCCACGGTCGTTGTGCTCGTTGGCCTTCTGGCGTCTCCGCTCGTTGCTGATGTCCCTCTGTTCGTTGCGCTGGCCCTCCAAAAGCTCCTGCATGGTCTGCTGCAGTTTTATCAGCTGTTTCTCCATCTCCTCCAGGCGGGACTGCCGGACGGCGTCAGCCTCGCTTAGGGACTTCAAGTATTCGCCCGACCTGTCCATTATCTTGGCCAGGCCCTCATTCAGGCTATCGGCGTTCAGCCCCTGGCCCAGGGCCTCCACCATTCTCTCCTGCTTCTGGGATATCTCGGCCAGCAGTTCTGTTTCCCGGTTGCCCTGGGCGGCCCGGTTCTGCTGGTCCTCCAGGATCAGCTCCAATATATCGCCGAACTTGTTCTGGTTCAGCACCAGGGCCTCCTTGATATCTGAGGCGCTCTGCAGCATCGGAGCCAGGTTATCCTTCAATCCGCCTTGGGCGGCCCGGTTCTGCTGGTCCTCCAGGATCAGCTCCAGGATGTCGGTGAACTTGGTCTGGTTCTGATCCAACGATGATTTCAATTCGGCCAAGCTTTCCTGCACCGGACCCAGGTCCACCCCGCCGGCCGAGGGCATTTTATCCTTCAGGCTGTGAAGCAGTTCATTGGTGGCCTCGGCTTTTTTGAGCACATGCAGCTGGGAGGCGGCGGTATTCTCCCGGGCCTCTTTGGTCTCGGCCAGGATAGACTTGAGAACGGTCAACTGCTCCTCGCTGCCTGGGGAACCGCTGCCCGCCGGCTGGATCTTGTTGTCGATAGTGGGCAGGGAGCATTTCCCGGCTGCGCTGTCGAAGATCTCGCACTGCGCTTCAAGACATTCCTTAAGTTCCACCTGGGGGGTTTCCTTCTCCTCGGTTATATTTCCCTCGGAGTTGTATTTTATTTCCCGGATGGTCGTGTGGACCGACAGAAAGGGACATTTATTCATTGTGAACTCCTAATATTCAATCAGTAAAAGATATCACAAACCTGCGCTTTCGTCAAGCAGGATTTTATTAATATACCCACATTAGAAATGATACCCGAATTTAAAGGAAAACCAAAAAGGTATGTTATCGCTTATAGTTTTACTACTATAAGCAATTTCCATCGAAAAAGTATATCCATTTTCCGAGATATTTGTAAACCCTATTGGTAAATAATAACCATAATTTGTTTCTTTTTTGCTTGTTTTCCAGTCACCACCAGAAGGCAGCACTTGAAACGACTCATTTGGCGGATATATACATAATAAAGAGCCAATATATAACGTTTTGTCTTTTTTTGCATTGCCTTTAAAATGGTATTTGGGTCCCAAATAGTAACCCCAAATGCCAGCACCCGTTTCAATATTCAAAACGGGAAGAATAAAATAATCCACTGAAGCCGATGCGACATATGTCGGGCCGCCCAGATTAAAACTTAAACCAAAGGGGCTCTTAACCCTTGGATTTTCATTAATATTTTTATCAACACCCTGTCCATAAAGGTTTGCAGCACATAACACCACCACAATACAAATCATTCTCTTCATCATTTTCTCCCCGACACCTCCAGCATCCGCTCCAGCGCCAGCCTGGCCTTTGTAGCCACCTGGTCCGGGACCGTGATCTCGTATTTCTGATTCTCCAAGGCCCAGGCCGCCTTGGCCAGGGTTATCATCTTCATGTTCCGGCATACCGCATTCACCGCCAGGGGATATATTCCCTTTTGGGGATTGGCGGCGGACAACTGTTCCACCAGCCCGTCTTCTGTCCCGATTACCCATTCGCTTATCTCCGCATGCTCCTTCAGCGCCTGCACCATGCCCGAGGTGGAGGCCGCCATATCGGCCCGCTCGATCACCTCCGGCGGGCATTCCGGGTGGACGATGACGGTGGCCCCGGGATGCTCCTCCCTGGCGTTTATGATATCCTGGACCGTGAAGCGGTTATGGACATAACAATAGCCCGGCCACAGGATCAGCTTTCGGCCGGTCATTTTTGCGACATAGGACCCCAGGTTTTTGTCCGGCACGAACAGAATCTCCCGGTCCGACGGAAGCGAGTTGATTATTTCCACCGCATTGGACGAGGTGCAGCAGATGTCGCTCTCGGCCTTGACCGCCGCCGAGCTGTTGACGTAGGTGACCACGATCGGGTTATTATATCTTTTCCTGGCCTGGCGCAGTGCCTCCGGCGTGACCATGTCGGCCATGGGACATCCGGCGCCCCGGTCCGGCAGCAGAACCTGTTTTCCGGGGTTGAGCAGTTTGGCGCTCTCGGCCATGAAGTGCACCCCGCAGAAGACGATGGTCCCGACCTGGACCTTGACCGCCGCCTGGGCCAGGGCCAGGGAGTCGCCGATGAAATCGGCCAGCCTCTGCACCGGCAGTACTTGATAGTTGTGCACCAGAAAGACCGCATCCCGCTCTTCTTTAAGACGGGATATTTTTTTATACAACTCGTCATCGGATAATCTTTGATATTTTTCCAGGGTCATCGCCTTATAGCCTCTTTAATCGTTTCTAGCAATTTTTCTTTTCCGGATTCGGGATGGAAAGCAATTTCGATCTCCATGGCAAATAGCGGCTTTCCCAGGGTCCACCCTTTCGGCAGTTTTACCGCATCCTTCTCGGTGGTGATCACAGCCTCGCAACCTCTGGCCGCCTGGCAGATCTTCTCCAGGTCGGACCGGTCATAGGAATGATGATCGCCAAAGACCATATGCTTGGAGACAGTATATCCCAGGGTTTTTACGCTGTTCTCAAAGGAATCCGGCCGGGCGATGCCGGAGAACAAAAGCAGTTTGTTGTCGCTGGTCAGTTTGATGGTTTCATTTGCTAATTGATCATCCAGCGATGTTAGTTTAACAGCCTGATGATCGCAGTAAAGAACCGGCCGGTTCAGATGATATTTCTTCATCAGCTTTTCTATGCTCGACCGGCCATTGCTATCACCGCTTCTGGTGGCGATAATGATATCGGCTCTCTTCAGGGCCCAGGCCGGCTCACGCAATCGCCCGGCCGGCAGCAGCCAGCCGTTGCCCAGCGGCCGCCTGCCGTCCAGCAGAACGATATCCAGATCCCGGGATAATTTCCAATGCTGGAAGCCGTCGTCCATAATGATCACATCGGCTCCGGCCACTGCCGCCAGTTCTGAGGCCCGATCTCGATTTTTTCCTACTATGACAATCGCCTTGCCCAGTAGTTTCTGGGCCATCAAAAACGGCTCGTCGCCCGACTCGACTGAACCGGTCAGCATCTTCTGCCAGTCGCTGACGGGCAGGATCTCCGATCCTCTACCGGCAGATCCCCTATAACCCCGAGACAGTATGGCCGGTTTGAAGCCCGCCGCTGATAATTCTCCGGCCAGCATTATGCAAAACGGGCTCTTGCCGGTGCCGCCGGCACTTAGGTTTCCCACGCAGATCACCGGAAGCCGGCTTTTATGGGATCTGAAAAGTCCCGTCCGGTAGCCCGCCATTCGCAATTGATAGATCAAAAAGTACAGGATCGAAAACGGCCAGAGAAAAATAAAAGATGCTATGTCGACTGATGTTAGTTTCATAATGCCATTAGGATAACCCATCCGGAAAGAAATTACAACAATTTTATGTAAAAAGCCGCCCCAAAAAGGGCGGCTCATTATATCCTGAGGCAAATAAATAAAGTGGTTTTCAGGCCAGCTTGGCCACCAGCTGCGACAACTCCTGGGCCTTATCCTTTTCAATGATCAGGGAGCCGGAAATAAAAAGCCACTTCGACAGTTCGTTCAGGTGTTCTTTCTGCAGCTGCTCATACTCCAATCCCTGCAGGTGGTATTTCGTCTGTCTGGCCAGGAACATCTTGGCGGCCGGCCCTAAGTAAGCGGTGGAGATGCTCAAAACTTTCTGGGCAAGATCTGTCATAGTCATTTCCCCTGCTCCGGTTTGCCTTCTGTTTCCTTATGCTCCATCATCATGATCTTCAGGCTGGCCGCCATCCGGCCGAAGGAGTCCGCCAGGTCGCCGATCTCGTCATGGCGCCTGATGTCCATCTTCACCTCCATGTCGCCCATGCTGATCTTGTTGGCGACCCGGTTGAGACGATTGACGTCCTTGATGATAGTTCCAGAGAACAATAATATTATGAATCCCGCGAACAAAACCGCAATGCCGATGATCAGATAGATGGTATTTCCAATAAACTTCTGCCGGGCGATGACCTCCTTGCTGCTCATATCTACGCCCACCAGCCCCACCGAGTTCCCCAGCGAGTCCCTGATGGGGGCATACCCCGAAAGGAAGGTTCCCCACTGATCGGTGACGTATTCGTTATCGGCGCTGGGTTTTTCGAACCCGGCCAGCATCTCGTCGTTGATCTCCTCGTAGATCTCACCTATCTTGGCGGGCTCCTCGTCGTCGGGGTCCACCACGAACACCGCGCCCTCCCCGGTTTTGCGCATGGTGTAGATATAGGTGATGTGGTCGTTGGCCTCCTGGACCTTGAGCAGGGTCCGGGCAATGGCCCTAAAGGCCGGGATCCCTTCGTCGCCTGGTTTGATCTTGGCGTGAACATCGCCGTCGATGTTCACCGCAATGGCCGAAGCCACCGCCATCAGTTCGGTTCGCATTTGCTCCTTGAGGGCTTTCTTGGTCTCATTGAATGTGTACAGGAATGCCATTCCCGATATCAGCAAAATAAGCACCACGAAACTCAGGGTCAGTTTGGTTTTAAGGCTGTGAAAAAATCGTGACATTTTTACCTCGATTAAAATTTACGTATCCATTGTATAATCTATTGAAAACAATTTCAAGCTTTTTTATCGTTCTTTTTTTATCGTCCGGATGATAATTTTTGCCGCTTTTCCCGAAGCCCCCCGTTTCTCCTCCACCATTCTCAGGGCATTGCTCCCTAAACGGCGGATCGATTCGTCGTCGCCGATCAACTTTTCAAGAACCGTTCGCAGATCCCCGGCATCGGAAATCTGCACGGCCCCTTGGGCAGCCAGCAGCCCCCGGGCGCTCTCCCGGGCGTTGGACACATGTGGTCCGAAAATGACCGGCAGGCCCAGGGCGGCCGGCTCCAGGGGATTGTGCCCGCCCACCGGCACCAGGCTGCCGCCGACAAAGGCGATGTCGCCGGCCGCATAGGCGTCTATCAGTTCCCCCATGCTGTCCAACAGCAGGACAGTCTTTGATTTTTCCGATCCGATGAACTTGCTACGCAGGAAAAACGGGATATTTTTATTGGACAGGATCTCCTCCACCGTTGAAAATCTTTCCGGATGCCGGGGGGCTATTATCAGTTTCATCCCGTCGGACAATCCGGCCCAGGCGTCCAGGATCGTCTCCTCTTCGCCTTCCCGGGTGCTGCCCGCCACCAGTATCAGGTCGTCCGGTGAAAACCCCAGGTCCGCCCTGAGTTTCATTTTTTGTTCCCGGCTGACCGGGCGCCGGATGGTATCGTACTTGATGTTCCCGGCATTGATTATTTTCCCCGAATCGACCCCCAATGACTTGTATCTTTCCCCATCCTCCGGGCTTTGACAGGCGATGCATTCCACCCGGTTCAGCAGGGGCCGGAACAGGAACCCGAAGAAACGATACCAGGGCAGCGACCGGTCAGACAGCCGGGCATTGACGATGAACACCGGTATCTTCCGGGCATAACAAAGCCACATCAGGTTGGGCCACAGCTCGGTCTCCATCAGCACCAGGACCGAGGGTTTTATCCTGCCCAGCGACAGGGCGATCGAAAACAGAAAATCCAATGGCAGGAAGAACGTGACCGATCCCTGATTGATCCTGGCCGCCCGGTCCTGGCCGGTTTGGGTCATGGTGGAGATCACTGTTTCATAACCGGAGCTCTCATTTTTCAGGGCTTCGATCAGAGGCGGGATCAGCGCTGCTTCGCCCATGGAAGCGGCATGAAACCAGGCTGGATTGTTCTGCATCTTTGGAACCAACCCGCATCTCTGGCGCCACTTTTTATTGCCGGAAAACAGGCAGGCCAACAGCAAATATGGCCAACCCAGAAGGAAGGCCATCGTTAAAACGATATTATATAAAATAAGCCCAATTAAAAGATCCATTACCAGCTTTTCAACGCCTCCTTCAGTTCGTTCACCGAGACCGCGGCCACCCCGAATTTAGAGACCTCCACCCCGGCCGCATGGTTGGCCAGAACAGCCGCCTCCAGGAAGCTGGCCCCGGCCGCCAGGGCCAGGGTCAGCACCGCTATCACCGTGTCCCCGGCCCCGGAGACATCGTAGACCTCCCGGGCCATGGTGGGGATGTGTTGGCTGTTGTTCTCCCCTGTCACCAGGCACATGCCTTTGTCGCCGGCGGTTATCAGCACCGCCTTGGTCTTGAGCCTGGCCATCAGGATTCTGCCGGCCTTCAGCATGTCCGGCGGCCCGGCTATCTTGATCCCCAGGGCCCTCTCGGTCTCCAGCACATTGGGCTTGAACAGGGTCACCCCCTTGAAATCCAGAAAGTGGTTGAATTTGGGATCCACCGTGACGATCTTTTTATGCCTGCGGCACAGCTCCAGGGCGGCCTTGAGCACCTTGTCGGTTATCAGTCCCTTGTTGTAGTCCTCTATCAGCACCGCATCGGCCGCAGGGATAAGTTTTTTCAGCCGGGCTATGACCCGGGCCTCCGAGGCCGGCGAGATGTCCTGGCGGTGCTCCCGGTCCACCCGCACCACCTGCTGGTGATGGGCCACGATCCTGGTCTTGATGGTGGTATGCCGCCGGGGATCCTCCACCAAGCCGCTTTTGGATATCTTCCGCTTCTGGAATTCCTTCAAGATGGTCTGGCGGGGCCGGTCCCGGCCGATCACCCCCACCGGCACAACTTTAGCCCCCAGGCTGGCGATGTTCCAGGCCACGTTGGCCGCGCCGCCCAGCAGGTATTTCTCCTCGCTGACCTCCACCACCGGCACCGGGGCCTCCGGGGATATCCGGCTGACCTGGCCGAACAGGTATTCGTCCAGCATCAGGTCCCCCAGCACCAGGATGGTTTTTTGTCGGAAACCGTTGATCAGGGCGTCGGATCTTTTTTTGTCCAGTTTGAGCTGCATGGTTCGTCAATATCCGTTATCGGTTGATGACCGTAAGTATCAATATCTTAAAACACTTGGCGGATAATGTCAATGATAATTTTGCCCTTGCTTTTCACTTGCGCAAACGGTTGCGGTATGTTATATTAATTAGCCGGGAACGCAGGCGGGAGAGTGATGCTTTGAGCAGCGAAGCTTTTAGTCGGCCGCCGTTTGAGTGGCAGAGGCATAAGCAAAGCAATGCTTGAGACGCCGCAATGAAAAGATAAACAATGTTTGAAGAGCACGACTAAAAACAAAGCGATGTTTAATCGCTGGCAAATTTAATATTTTTTCTTAATTCTATCGGAACGGTGCCGGCAAATCTTGTTGTCTCCTCGAACATTGCCCCGCCCCAAAAGTAGACATCTCGGACGGTGTCCCGCTGTATTTACCCGCATTTCAATCGTTGCCGGACACGCAGGCCTGCATCTCAAAACGTAAACTTAAATGGAAGCCCATAATAAAAGCATGGCCAGAGAAACATCGGAAATAACCGAGCGCATCTCCCTGGCGGGGATAGACGCCGCCAACCTGCTGGGGGCCGGTGACGCCAACCTGAAGATGATCCAGCATTCTTTCAGATCCAGGCTTACCGCCCGGGGCGACGAGGTCATCATCACGGGCCAGCCCCGGGAGCTGGAGATGCTCACCAGCCTGATCCTGCGGCTGCGGGAGAAGGTGGAATCCGGCGCAGCGCTCACCGAGCGGGACATCGGCTACGCCATAGACGATCTCCGGCAGCAGCCGGCAGCCGGTTCCTCCCGGGAGAGGCCGGCCGGGCTCTCGGCCCTGAAGAAACTGATCAAGCCCAAATCCCCCGGCCAGGAGAATTACCTGGAGGCCATGCAGAACAGCGACCTGGTGATCGCCATCGGCCCGGCCGGGACCGGCAAGACCTACCTGGCGGTGGCCGCTGCGGTGGCGGCCTTGAACGAACGGCAGGTGGAGCGGGTGGTTCTGTGCCGGCCGGCGGTGGAGGCCGGGGAATCGCTGGGCTTTCTGCCGGGCGACCTCAAGGAGAAGATCGACCCCTACATGCGGCCGCTGTACGACGCCCTCTACGATATGATGTCCCCGGAGAAGGTCAACCGCTTTCTGGCCAACGATATCATCGAGATCGTGCCCCTGGCCTACATGCGGGGCCGGACCCTGAACAATTCCTTCGTGATCCTGGACGAGGCCCAGAACGCCACCAAGACCCAGATGAAGATGTTTTTAACCCGGCTGGGCTTCAATTCCCGGGCCGTCATCACCGGGGACATCACCCAGATAGACCTGGCCCGCAGCGACAGCTCCGGGCTGATCGAGGCCCGCAACATCCTGCAGGGGGTGGAGGGCATCAGTTTCGCGGCCCTGGGCGAGCGGGACGTGGTGCGGCACCGCCTGGTGCACCATATCATCCAGGCCTACCAGAACTATTCCGGCAACGGTGGGGCAGCCCCCGGGGCCGAAGGAGGACCGGCCGACTGACCGGATTATGAAAATATCGTTGAAAAAAATATTGTCCCTGACCAAAGGGCTGTGGCCGCTGCACCCCCAATCCAGGAAGTTCCAGATCTACTGGATCAAGCGGGTGGCCCTGGCCGGCATCCTGCTGCTGGTGATAGCCAATCTTTTCTCCCCGGCCCGCAACGACGAGATAAAACTCAAGGTCGGCTCGGCCTCCCCGCGGGACATCTACGCCCCGTTCGATTTTCCGCTGGTCAAGGACCCGGCCCTGCTGAAGGCCCAGCAGGACAGCGCCGCCTCCCAGGTGCTGGCCATCGTCTACCGCAACCCGGAGTTCGACCGGAAACTTTACAGCGACGTGGAGCTTTTCCTGATCAACCTCTCCAACCTCCGCCAGGAGGACGAATACCTCTCCAACCAGATAAAGATCATTCAGTCATGGAAGCTGAATCTGAGCCGCGGCACCGCCGACCTGCTGCTGACCGTGCCCGGCCTATACTCCTTTCAGCAGGGATTGAAGGACATCGTCCACTCCCTGCTGGAGCCGGGGGTGCTCCCCTTGAACGACGGCCAGGCTAAAATGCTGGGGCCCGAAGTGGTGCTGCGGCAGGGGCAGGACCTGCAGAGGATCCCGGCCTCCCGGCTGTTCACCATGGAGTCCCTGCCGGTGATGATCCGGGTAAAAAGCCAGACCGCCTTTCCCAATTCCGAGCCCATGGCCAAGGCCCTGTCCGAGGTGGCCTCAAAGTTACTGGAGCCCAACCTGGCGGTGGACACCAGCGAGGTGGGGTCGGCCCGGGCCCGGGCCCGGGAGTCGGTCTCCAGATACACCGGCCAGATGACCAAGGGCGAGAAGATTGCCTCCGCCTATCAGAAGGTGGATGCCAAGACGGCCCAGAAGCTCCATTCGCTGCAGATCAAACTGGACGAGATCACCACCG
This sequence comes from Candidatus Edwardsiibacteriota bacterium, assembly GCA_020053305.1. Lineage (GTDB taxonomy): Bacteria > Edwardsbacteria > AC1 > AC1 > EtOH8 > UBA2226. The sequence goes on from JAGVNJ010000041.1 coordinate 21,283, forward strand.
TCTCCCGGCGCAGCGGCTGGAACTATGTGCTGACCCTGCTCTCCCGGCTGCTGGCCCTGGGCTTCTTTCTGGGCATCCTGACCTTTTATCTGATCCGGTTCCGCCCGGAAGTCTTCCGCAACTTTCACTCGCTGCTGATCCTGGCCACCATCATCCTGCTGAGCATGCTGTCCGGCTGGCTGGTGCTGTCCCGCCCCGATTTCCCGCCCTACCTGCTCCCGGCGGCCCTGGGCCCGATGCTGGCCAGCCTGATGTTCGACATTCCACTGGGGGCGGTGATGGCCGTCACCGCCAGCCTGCTGTTCGGGGTGGTCACCGAACTGAGCCTGCCCATCACGGTGGTGGCCCTGGCCTCGGGCTCGGTGGCCTCCTTCCTGGTCAAGGGCCTGCGCAGCCGCTTCCAGTTCATCATCACCAGCTTCCTGGCCATCACCCTGGCCAGCGGCCTGGCCATCGCCGCCATGGAATACTTGAAGCTGTCCACCTTTCAGCAGATCCAGCAGTCGCTGCTGATGGCCCCGGCCAGCGCCTTCCTGTCTATTGTGCTGACCCTGCTGCTGCTGCCGGTGCTGGAGGCGGTCTTCAACACCACCACCGACTACAGCCTGCTGGAGATGGCCGACCCCGACCAGCCCCTTTTAAAGCGCCTGTCCATCGAGGCCACCGGCACCTTCCAGCACAGCCTGCTGGTGGGCAACCTGGCCGAGGTTGGCGCCAAGGCCATCGGAGCCAACAGCCTTCAGGCCCGGATCATGGGCTATTATCACGATATCGGAAAACTGGCCAAGCCGGATTATTTCATCGAGAACCAGGGCGGGGCGGCCAACCGCCACGACGGCCTGGCCCCCAAGATGAGCTTCCTGGTGGTGGCCGCCCATGTCAAGGAGGGGCTGGAGCTGGCCAGGAAGCACCGCCTGCCGCAGATCATCAAGGATGCCATCGCCCAGCACCACGGCACCACCCTGGCCAAGTATTTCTACCACAAGGCCAATCTTTCCTCCGAGGGCAAACTGCTGGAAGGGGATTTCCGCTATCCCGGGCCCAAGCCCCAGTCCAAGGAGATCGGCCTGGTGATGCTGGCCGACGTGGTGGAGGCCTCGGTCAGGTCTTTGAAGGACCGTGATCCCAAACGGGTCCGCCGGATGGTCAAGGCCACCATCGCCGACAAGGCCAACGAGCTGGAGCTGGACGAGTCCAACCTGACCCTCCATGACCTGCACCTGGCAGGCGAGGCTTTCCTGCCGGTGCTGCAGGCCCTGTTCCATCCCCGGATAGAATACCCCGTGGCCAAGAACGGCGGCGAACAAAAAACCGGCCCTCAAAACGCCTGACATGCCGTAAGAAAAAATGATGACCGTTTTCATCGAATGCCTGGACCGTTCCTCCCCTATCAAGGAAGCCGGACTGAAACGCTGCATCTGCCGGATCCTGGCGGCCGAGGGCTATGCCGATTACGACCTGACGTTGATCCTGGCCGACAGCGCCTGCCTGCGGCGGCTCAATAAAAAATACCGCAGCATCGACAAGACCACCGACGTCATCTCCTTCGCCATGCTGGAGGGCCAGGCCCCGCCGGTGGCCGACGCCAACCTGGGGGACATCTACATCTCCCTGCCCCGCACCAGGAGGCAGGCCCGGGAATACCGGGTGAGCTTCGAGGAGGAGCTCAAAAGGCTGGTGATTCACGGGCTGCTGCATTTGATCGGTTATGATCATATCAGGCCGGGTCAGGCAAAAAAGATGCGGAAGAAGGAAGAATTGTATATTGGTTATTAGTTACTGGTTATTTGTCATTCCTGCGAAACCTGTCCTCGCGGAGGCGGGGAGCAGGAATCCAGGATCTTTGTGGATTCCCGACTTCTCGGGAATGACAGTTGAGATTGCACCCATTTGTCAGGCCGGGTGGCAAAAAATATAACTTAACACAAGGAGTCATTTTTTGGAAACCAACCTTTGGTTAGAAATCTTTATCATCATTGTTTTGATTTTATTGAACGGCTTTTTCGCCGCCGCCGAGATCGCCCTGATCTCGGTCCGCAAGTCCCGCCTTAAAGAACTGGCCCAGAACGGCAGCCGCAAGGCCGGCATCATCCTGAGCATCCTGGAGGACCCCTCCCGCCTGTTCGCCACCATCCAGATCGGCGTCACCTTCGTGGGCTTTCTGGCCGCCGCCATCGCCGCGGTCAGCACCTACAAAATACTGGCCGAATGGATATCCCGTTTCCCCGTCTGGTTCATCAGCTCCAACAGCCAGCCCGTCGCCGTGGCCTTAGTCACGGTGATAATTTCTTTCGTAACCTTGATCTTCGGCGAGCTGGCCCCCAAGAACATCGCCCTCAAACATGCCGAGGCCATCGCCCTTTTTGTGGCCGACCCGCTGAACCTGATGGCCAAGGGCGCCAAGCCGCTGATCTGGCTGCTGGCCAAATCCAGCGACCTGGTGCTGTCGCTGTTCGGCATCAAGAAGGTCCACAACAACCAGCTGGTCACCGAGGACGAGATCCGCTCCCTGCTGCGGGCCGGGCACGAGCAGGGCCTGCTGGACCGCTCCGAGACCGAGATGATCCACGGCATCTTCGAGCTGGGCCAGACCACCGCCAAGGAGGTGATGGTTCCCCGGATAGACATGGTATCCGCCGAGGACAGCCTGACCCTGGGAAAGGCCTTGCGCCTGATGGACCAGTCCGGCCATTCCCGTCTGCCGGTGTTCCACGACACGGTGGACAACATCGTGGGCTTCGTGCACGACGAGGACGTCAACCGGGCGCTGAAGACCAAGGAACGCTCCGCCTCCATCGCCGACATCATCCGCCCGGCCCATTTCGTGCCCGACTCTAAAAAATTAGACAGCCTGCTGGAGGACTTCAAGGCCTGGAAGACCCACAGCGCCATCGTGGTGGACGAGTACGGCGGCACCGCCGGGATGGTGACCCTGGACGATGTGCTGGAGGAGATCGTGGGCGACATCCGGGACGAGTTCGACACCGAGGCCCCGCATTACAAGAGGATAGACGACCGCACCTGCCGGATCGACGCCAGGATGGATATCGAGGAATTGAACGAGGCCCTGGGCACCAGCTTCCCCACCGAGGGATACGAGACCTTCGGGGGATTCATCTACGACATCGCTGGCAAAGTCCCGGCAGTGGGCGACAAGCTGAAATGGCCGCTGGCCGACCCGGCCTGGGAGTTCGTGGTGGAGAACGTCAGCCGGAGAAGGATAATCTCTGTGCGGGCCAAACGGCTGGGCAAGGTGTCGGCCAAGGCAGTAGCGCCTAAGGAATAACGGACCCCACCCTTCCCTCCCCTAAAGCATTAGGAGAGGGAATTTTATCATCATCAATTATCTTAAATATATGCCAAAATTTATACCCGGTTTGAAATTGTCCGAACGGTTCTTCCAAGAAGCCGTAAAACCGCTCATCGAAAAAAAGTTTCCCGGACTAAAATATTCCGCCGGGCTTATCGATCATGGTTCTGAGGTGCTTGGCTACGACACGGAACTTTCGACCGATCACCATTGGGGTCCGAGGGTTTTGCTTTTTATTTCCCCAAAAGACATCGGATTAAAAAAACAGATTTTTGACTTTCTCGGCAGGAACCTGTCCCCGTCCTTTCGGGGATACTCAACACATTTCGGCGATCCCGACCAAGCCGGCGTTAGGCTCCTGACCGCAGTAAAAGTGGGACAGCCCATAAGCCATCGCGTGGAAATCCAAACCATCGGATCATTTTTTAAAAACTATCTTTTGATCGATCCTAAAGATGATCTTACTGCTTCCGGGTGGCTGATATTGTCCGAACAAAAGCTCCGAACCATCCGGAGCGGCAAAATATTTTACGACCAACTTGGCCTAAAAAAAGTTCAGCACAAACTGAATTATTACCCAAAAGATGTTTGGCTCTACATGCTGGCGTCCGAATGGTCGAAGATAGCCCAGGAGGAGCCCTTTGTCGGACGCTGCGGCGACGTCAAAGACGAACTGGGATCAAAAATCATTGCCGCACGGCTGGTGCAATCCATCATGAAACTCTGTTTTTTGATGGAAAAGGAATATGCCCCTTACAGCAAGTGGTATGGCACGGCCTTTTCCCGTCTGAAGTGCGCCAAAAAACTTTCTCCGGTTCTGCACAAGGTCCTGGCCTCGGAAAACTGGAAGCAGCGCGAAAAATATCTGTCTCAAGCATACGGGTTCGCTGCTCGAATGCATAACGGTCTTAAGATCACCCGGCCACTGGCAATAAAAGTGTCGAGTTTTTATGATAGGCCTTATTTAGTGATCCATGGAGAGATATTTGCAAATGAGATCATGAAAAAGATCAATGATAGGGCGGTAAATAAACTTCCCGCAATCATTGGTTCCGTGAATCAATTGACCAACACAGTAGACCTTTTGGATAATAATGAGCTATTGAAGCGAATGAAATTGTTGTACCAGTAGCCCCTACCCTACCCTAAAGTTCAGCCTACGTAGCAAGAGGTAATATAGCTGACTACTACGGCGAAGTGGGCCATTAGGAGAGGGAGAATGTCACACTGAGATGCCTTGATCGCCCGACAAGTCGAATGTGTGAAATTATTTTAAGAAACGATGTATTTATGAAAAAGAAAACCCAAATATTGCTCATCCACGGCGGGACCACCTTTAAGATCCAAAAGGATTATCTGCGCTTTTTGAAAACCCGGCCGGTCTCCATTGAAAAGCGGATGCGCTGGAGCGAAGATTACCTGGACAAAAGATTGGGACGTTATTTCGAGATAATCCGGCCCGGCATGCCGTTAAAGGAAAATGCCAAGTATGATGATTGGAAGATCCATTTCGAAAGATATTTTCCTTTTTTGAGGAACAATCTTGTTTTGATAGGCACTTCCCTGGGCGGCATCTTTCTGGCCAAATATCTATCGGAAAATAAATTTCCTAAAAAGATATTGGCGGTTTATCTGATCTGCCCGCCGTTTGACGACACCCTGCCCGAAGAGGACCTGGTCGGAGGGTTTAAGCTTAAACCTGATCTTTCTTTGATCGAGAAGAACACCAGGAATCTTTACCTGCTGTTTTCCCGGGACGATAATGTCGTTCCTGTATCACACGCCCCTAAATACGCTAAGAAATTTAAAAAAGCAAATATCATAATCTTCGATAGCAAGAATGGACATTTTAAAATCTCCGTGTTTCCAGAGATCATAAAAATGATACTGTCTGATATAAAAAGGTTGTCCCGCTGAGAGGCCTTCCTTATCTAACAAGCCGAATGTGTGAAAACCCCGCAACTCTATGCCATCGTTCTATGAGATAACAAACCCGACTACCTGGCCGACCGGCCAATGGCTACGTGGGTGAATCTGGCCCACCCGGAAAGACAGGGTTAATGCCCAAATCATCCGATATCCACAAGATCGCCTTCCTGGGCGATTATCTCCCCAGAAAGTGCGGCATCGCAACCTTCACCACGGACCTGCGCACCTCGGTGGCGGCGGAGTTTCCCGCCACCCAGTGCCTGGTGGTCCCGGTCAATGACGTCGAGGGCGGCTACGATTATCCGCCGGAGGTGCGGTTCGAGATCGCGGAGCAGGACCTGCCGTCCTACCTGCGGGCGGCCGATTTCCTCAACATCACCAATGTGGATGTTCTCTGCGTGCAGCACGAGTTCGGCATCTACGGCGGGGCGGCCGGCAGCCACCTGCTGGCCCTGCTGCACAAGCTGCGGATGCCCATCGTCACCACGCTTCACACCATCCTGCGCGAGCCCAACCCCGACCAGCGGCGGGTGATGCGCGAGTTGATCCGGCTGTCCACCCGGCTGGTGGTGATGTCCGAAAAGGGCCGGGAGTTCCTGCTGGATGTCTACCAGGCTCCGGCCAATAAAATAGATCTCATTCCCCACGGCATCCCCGAGATGCCCTTTGCCGACCCCAATTATTTCAAGGACGAGTTCGGGGTGGCCGGCCAGCAGGTGCTGCTCACCTTCGGGCTGCTTTCGCCCAACAAGGGCATCGAGTACGCCCTGAGGGCTCTGCCGGCCATCATCGCCGAGTTTCCCAACACGGTCTACATCGTGGTGGGCCAGACCCACCCCAACCTTCTGCGCGACGAGGGCGAGTCCTACCGGCTGAGCCTGGAGCGGATGGCCAAGGAGCTGGGGGTCCAGAAGCACGTGGTGTTCTTCAACCGCTTCGTCGAGCTGGAGGAGCTGACCCGGTTCATCGGCGCCACCGACATCTACCTTACCCCCTACCTGACCGAATCGCAGATAACCTCGGGCACCCTGGCCTACGCCTTCGGGGCCGGCAACGCAGTGGTGTCCACCCCCTACTGGCACGCCCAGGAACTGCTGACCGAGGAGCGCGGCAAATTAGTGCCGTTCCGCGACCCGGAGGCCATCGCCGGGGCCGTCATCGGCCTGTTGCATGACGCCCCGCTGCGCCATTCGATGCGCAAGAACGCCTACCAGCTGGGACGGGGCATGGTGTGGAACCGGGTGGCCCATCTTTTTGTGGAATCCTTCCGCCGGGCCGGCCAGGAGCACAGCTTCGTGGGGCGAAAATCCTCGCCCATCAAGACCCTTGACGAACAACCCGACCAGCTGCCGGATCTTAAGCTGGACCATCTGTACCGCCTGAGCGACTCGACCGGGATATTCCAGCACGCCAGCTTCACGGTCCCCAATTTCGCCGAGGGCTACTGCACCGACGACAACGCCCGGGCCCTGCTGCTGACCCTGATGCTCCAGCAGGCGGGGCACAGCACCCCGCGCAGCAACGAGCTGGCCGCCACCTATGCCGCCTTTTTGAACCACGCCTTCGTCCGCAAGATCCGCCGCTTCCGCAATTTCATGAGTTTCGACCGGCGCTGGCTGGAGGATGTCGGCTCGGAGGACTGCCATGGCCATGCCCTGTGGGCCCTGGGGCTCTGCGTGGGCCATGCCGGCCACGGCAGTTTCCACATGCTGGCGGCGGAGCTCTTCGAGCAGGCCCTGCCGGTCGCCCCCGGGCTGACCTCGCCCCGGGCCTGGGCCTTCGCCCTGATCGGAATAGACGAATACCTGCGGCGCTTAAGCGGCGACCGCCGGGCCGGGCAGATCCGGGAATCGCTGACCGCCAAGCTGATGCAACGCTACGCCGACGCCTCAAGCCCGGATTGGCAATGGTTCGAGGACGTGGTCTCCTACACCAATGCCAAGCTGCCGCACGCTTTGATCTTAAGCGGGCGCAGCATGAGCAACGCCGAAATGCTGGAGACCGGCCTTAAAACGCTGCGCTGGCTGGTCAAGGTGCAGACCTCCGAGGCCGGCTCCTTCCGGCCGGTCGGCTCCAACGGATTCTTCCCCAAAGGACAGGCCCGGGCCCTGTTCGACCAGCAGCCCATCGAGGCCCAGGCCACGGTATCGGCCTGCATCGAGGCCTATTCCGCCACCGGCGACCTGTACTGGGCGGCCGAGGCCCGCCGGGCCTTCGAATGGTTCCTGGGGCGGAACGATCTGGGACTGGCCCTGTACGATTCCGGCACCGGGGGCTGCCGCGACGGACTGCACGTCGACCGGGTCAGTCAAAACCAGGGGGCCGAGTCGACCCTGGCTTTCCTGCTGGCTTTGGCGGAGATGCAGACCCTCCAGAGCGCCCTCACCAGTTTCAACGGGTCGCCGGATGAACAGCTATGAATAAAAGGATCTCCCCTGTCGTAACGCCGCCAGCGGTGCAGGCCAAACGCATCGGTCCGGTGATCTCCCCGGACCGCTCCCGGGTGCTGCTGCGGCCCTTCTATCCCGTCCGGAAGGACATCGTCCGGAGGATCGTGGCCCAGGTGATGGCCCTTACCGATGAAGCGGCGGCCCAGCTTCTGGCCTCGGTGCTGGGCGAGTTTCAGGACCGGCACCTGAATGTCCGGCAGACCTTCCTCGACCGCTTCAGGCAGGTGCAGCGCTACCTCAAGGACCGGAAGGAGACCACCCCGGAGAAACAGCTGTTGATCGGCTCCTACTTCTCGCACGAATATTCCCCGGAATCGGCGGCCCTGTTCAATCCGTCCATCGTGCCGCACCCCGACCAGAGCAATCTTCCCGGGGGCTCGCTCCGTTTTGTGTTGAGCCTGCGGGCCACCGGCGAGGGGCATATCTCCTCCATCACCTTCCGCACCGGCACCGTCAGCGCCAAACACCGCATCAAGCTCACGCCGCCGGTTTCGTTTGTGACGGAGCCGGAGCCCCTGACCAATGCAATATACCAGAAGGATCTCTTTGCCCGCAAGCTCCAGGAGGCGGGACTGCACAGCAATTTTTGCCGGCGGGTGGTGGCCCAGCTTCCCGGGGAATTCATTCTGGATGACCTGCGCCGGGCGCTGAAATCAGAGCGCCGGCAAATGACCCCGGTCGACGCCCTGGCCGACCGGGCCTCCCAGGGCATTCTGCTGCTGGCCGAATCGAATTATGAAGTGCGATTCGATCCCGCCAGCCACCTGGCCCAGCGGATCCTGTTTCCCTCGGTGCCCAGCCAGAGCAACGGCATCGAGGACGCCCGGTTCGTCCGGTTCCGGGATGACGACGGCGGCATCACCTATTACGCCACCTACACCGCCTACGACGGCAAGATCACCCTGCCCCAGCTGCTGGAGACCGCCGACTTTCTCCATTTCAAGTTCCTGACCCTGAACGGCCCGGCCGTCCAGAACAAGGGCATGGCCCTGTTCCCCCGCAAGATCGACGGGCGTTACGCCATGCTGTCGCGCCAGGACGACGAGAACATACTGCTGATGTACTCCGACAACATCCATTTCTGGCAGACGCCCCAGCCGCTGCTGCAGCCGGCCCAGCCCTGGGAGATGGTGAAGATCGGCACCTGCGGCTCTCCAATCGAGACCGAGGCCGGCTGGTTAGTGCTGAGCCACGGGGTCGGCCCCATGCGAAAATACTGCCTGGGGGCCTTCCTGCTGGACCTTAAGGACCCCTCGCGGGTGATTGGCCGCCTGCGCCAGCCGCTGTTGTCGCCCAACCAAGACGAGCGCGAGGGCTACGTGCCCAATGTGGTGTACACCTGCGGCGCGCTGCTGCACGGCCGGGAGCTGGTGATACCTTACGCCATGAGCGACTATGCCACTAATTTTGCCACCGTGCCGATAGACGACCTGCTGGCAGCGATGGAGTGAGCGGTAGATAAGGGTGTTTAGATTATAGATTTTAGGGATTATCCCTGCCACACTGAGATGCCTTACCTGCGTAGTGATAAATGTATTTTTAAATGCAAAGGAGCGGTTATGTGGACACCAAACGAAATACGCAAGTTAATAGCACTTATTACTGGTATAATCCTTGCAGCTATAGGTATTTTGCTATTATTTCATCAAGTGCAAGCATCAGGTAACATAAAAATAAACATGAATATTATAAACGGCGAAATAGAATCTGGCAGTGCTGGAATGCTGCTTTTATTTTTTTCTTTCTTCATAATTGTTTGGTCAACATTTGGTAGAAGTGACTCAACCCATAAAGAAGCTGTGGGGCTTGAGAATACACATCCAAAAAACACCAAGGCCTATATTAAAAGATATTTCTTTGCAACATTATTTGCTTGGGTAGTTGAATCTGTAATAATTTATGCAATTTATAAATTTGATACAGCATGGACTGTTGCAGCTGTATTTGTTGGAATTATAGTCATCATTGTGACAATAAACTTTTTTTATGTTTACATCAGTGGGGATGTTTCGGAATTTGAAAAAAATAGCAACGGAAAATAAATACTGCTGTTGTTAACAGGTTTTATTTTTGACTTCAAGTGTAAATACTTTGCAAAATAAACAATCGAGCGCCCCAAAGCCATAGCTCTCAAGAAAAGGTGGTAGAATGAAATTCTGCTGGGTGACCATAAACGTAAGGAACATGGAACGGTCCCTGTCCTTTTACCGGGACCTTCTGGGCCTGGAGCTAAAACGCAAAATGAGCCCCAGCCCCGATATGGAGATCATCTTTCTGGGCACCGGGGAGACCCAAGTGGAGCTTATCTGCAATAAAAAAGCCGGCGATATTGTCGCCGGCCAGGACATCTCCCTGGGCTTCGAGGTGGAATCGTTGGATAAATTCAGCGAGATCTTAAAGAGCAGGAACATTCCGGGCCGTTCCAGCCCAACCCTCACATCAAATTTCTGTACATCCTCGATCCCGACGGGGTGAAGATCCAATTGGTGGAAAATATAAAGCAATAATTGTCTCTAATCTGCGACCTGATATATTTTGTTCCTTGGCTTTTTTCTCCGCTTTCTCTTTGAAGAGAAAGCTCCAAAGAGAACTGTCGCTGCACCGCTGCCCGGGAGTTTATAATAGTCAGCTGCCTAAATGTCTTGACCACGAAACAAGGCTTACGCAGGCAAAACATTTTTTACGGCAGCTTTTGCCAAACAGCAGCGCTGATGCGACCCGGGTCCCCGCCTTCATCCCCTTCCCGCATCGGGAAGGGGCAGGGGTTAGGTCGGTCCCCGCCATTACTTGAATTAATTCTGATATAACTTCATGATCGAACGCACCGAAGCCATAATATTAAAGACCCAGAATTTTTCCGAGACCAGCCGCATCGTCAGCGCCTTCACCCGGCAGTTCGGCCGGATGAATTTCATGGCCAAGGGGGCCCGCAAGCCCCGGAGCAGGTTCGGGGCTTCCTTTCAGCCCGGCGGGGTCTCCCAGATCGTCTTCTACCGCAGCCGGCATTCCGAGCTGCACACCGTCTCTGAGACCGACGTGGTCTGGGACCCCTCGGCCCTGGCCGAGGACGGCCGGATGAACCCGGCGGCGGTGGCCCTGGAGATGGGCTACAAGCTCACCGCCTTGGAGTCGCCCAATATGGCCTTCTACAAGAATCTTTCGGGATTTTTGCGGGCACTGCCATCCTCCGGGGAAAGCCCCAGCCAACTGCTGGGCTTTTTCCTGGCGGCCCTCAACAACCTGGGACACTCCCCCCGGCTGGATTCCTGCGTCAAATGCCGCCGGGAGCTTAAAAGCGGAGGGCCGGTCTTTTCGGTGACCGAGGGCGGATTCCTCTGCCCCCGCTGCCACGCCCCGGAGGGGGAATGCGTTCATCTGAGACCGGCCCAGTCCGCGGCCCTGTATGGCTGGCACTCCACCGGAGAACTGTGCGACATCACCCGCCACGACTGCAAATGCCTGATCGAAACCCTCACCGCTTTCGTCAACCACCATATATCCGGCCGGACCAAGTTGATCTGCGTGAAATACCTGGCCTGATCCAAATAATGTAGGGGAGGGTTTTAAATCCTCCCCTACGTAAAAACGGCCCTAATCCGATTACCCACCCGCTGTCCTTTTCATTGTATGGACACCATATACCGTGCCCCATGACACCATGCATGCCCCAATAATTGTAGGGGATGGTTTCAAACCATCCCCTACGTTAATACGACCCCGGTAAAACCTCACCCTGCCCTCTCCAAATTCATTTGGAGAGGGATTTTTTATTCCGCCAAATACTTCAGCGAGAATTCCTCCCCGCTCACCCTCTTATATAATTCGGGATAGGTATAGGTCCCGGATGGCCCGATCACCTCCTCCATCAAAAATTTTCCGAATTTTTTACCCTGGGACATGATGTCATCGGTCTTGTGGCGCTTTTTGAACACCTCCCTCAGCATGTCGCAGGTCAGGTCGCCCATGAAATAATTGTGCAGGTAGATGGGATGGGTGGTGTGGTGGATCCGGTATCCCCAGGCCGGCTCTTCGGCGTAGGGTTCCTCGCCCAGTATCTGCCGGAAGGTCTTCCAGTACAGCTGGTGGACGTCGTCGATGGCCTTGATATTCTCCCGGTATAGGGCCTGATCGAACATTATGGCCGGAATGGCCCCCAGCCGGGTGGCCCGGTCCCATCTTTTCAGGGCGGCGAAATCCTCCTCCGCCCGGGCCGGCTGATCCCCGAAGAACCGACCGTAGAACGCCCGGTGGTACAGCAGATCGCCGAACAGGTTGGCGAACCCCTCGGAGACGATACCGCTGACCCCCATGTTCAGCAGCACCTCCCGGGGCTTCAGCAGAAAGGAATGCAGGGCGTGCCCGGTCTCGTGTAGCAATACCCCGTACTCGTCGTAGCGATTCTCCACGTTGGCCAGTATCCGGGAGTCCTTGGCCGTCTGAATGGGAAAATTGTAGCCCCACTCCGATTTGTTGCGCCGGGGGAAGATATCGTAGGTGATGTTATATTTGGCGATGTCCCAGCCGAAATTCAAGAAGAATTCCCGGAGCACATCGTAACAGGCCGACATGTCCACCTGTTGGTTCAGTTCCGGGGCCAGATGGGCGCTGATATAGGCCTCATCCCACGGCTTTACTTTAGCGTCGCCGATGAATTTTTCCCCGTATTCCGCCTTTATCTTTTTCATGGCCGGCAGTAGTTTGGCTGCTTGTTCCGGCCAGCCGTCGAACAGATTCGTATCCAGCTCCTGTTGTTCCAGCTGGTAGGCCACGAAGTTCTTGGCCCCGTAGAGCCGGGCATATTCTTTTCTTAAACCGATAAGCTCGGCAAAGCCGGCCTGGAACAGCGGCTGATTCACCTGGGCCCGGGCCAGGTAGGCCTTTTTTCTTTTCTCCCGGTCCGGCTCGCTGCGCAGGATCTGGGTTATCTCGGTGGAGCGGATCTCCCTTCCCTCCAGACTGGACCGGTGGGTGTTAAGCACCTGGGACAGTTGGGTGGACAGTTTCTGTATCTCCAGCTCCAGCTTGTTCATCTCGTCGGACAGGTGATATGGTTTGAAGGTCTTGTACAGTATCTCCACCCGGCGTTTATCCAGCGGCTCCAGGTCCATTGCTTTATGATCCAGAATAGCCTGGAAGTTTTTCTGGTCCTTGAAGACCTTGACCATTTTCTGGTAGGCCTTCTGTGAGCCCAGATCGTATCCGGTGGTGTACTGGACCCATTCCAGCCGGAAATACTGGGCCGATTGCTTTTCCAGCTTGCGGCCGATGGCGGTCAGTTTTTTTATCCGGGACATTTGAGGCTCCTATATTATCTATCGTTCTTATCTTATCATTTTATCCAGCCACTTGCAACCGTCATAAAGCTCCCTGCGGTCCTTCGGGCTGTGCCGACCTTTGGTGATCATCAGGGTATCGGTGATGCCCTGGGAAGAAAAATCCCGGTGGATGCTCTGATTGGCCTCCAGGTTCCAGTCCTTTTCCCGGGATATCAGATAAAAATAATGCCCGGACAGAGATTCCCACTTGGCCAAATCCATGGCCCCGTTGTGGGCGCAGATGCAGACCGCCCCCTTGACTCTATCGGGATGAAGAAAAACCTCCATCATGGCTTGCACCGCCTGCCCGGAGAAGCCGTAGATGAAGATATTGTTTGTATCCACTGGATATTTGGAGATAAGCTCTCGGTAAGTATCCATTATATCCCGGTCGTTCTGCCAGACATCGCGGTGATTCTTGGTCTTGGCCGAGGTGCAGATCACCCAGCCCAGCTTGTCGGCAATGGCCCTATTTGAATCCAGGTCCTTTTGGGTGGCCCCGGTGCAGGAGGTGATGATCAGGGCCGGTGCGGGCTTTTTTATGTTCTTGGGAGCATAGAAATAATCCTGCTGGGCGAATAAAAGAGAGGTAAAAAGCAGCAATGATGCTCCCAAAACGATGCCGGACTTTTTCATTTCAAATGCCTTTTGATGTTCTTTCCGTATTTTGCCGGATAGGTTTTGATCAAAGAGACTTCATCGCATTTATTGAAAGCGGCAAATCCTTTCAGGCTCTTGCCCAGGGCCGCAAAGAACTCGTCGCCATCAGTCATTTCTTTCTCGATGAACAGCGAATTGATGATCAGTTCCTGGTTCTTCCGGTCGGCCTTGGGGTCCAGCCTTCCCACCAGGTCGCCTTTCCACAATATCGGCAGGCTGAAATAGCCGTATTTCCGCTTGTCGGCCGGAAGGTAGCATTCCAGGGTGTAGTCGAAATCGAATATTTCCTTGATGCGGTTGCGCAGGATAACTAAATTATCAAATGGCGACAGCAGATGCGCCCTGGGTTCGCCGCCCTTTGATACGTCGTTGATCCCGGCCAGATCTTCCTTCAAAATATAATATTTCTTTGGCAAACCATCGATGGATATCTGGACTATCTCCCCGCTTTCCTCCAGCTCCTTCAGCCATCTGCTCATCCGTCCGGTGATGTGCATGTACTTGTCGATGTCTCCTTCGCTGGCCGGACCCATGGAGCCCAGGGCCCGTTTGATGAAGAAATGCTTCTCCTCCCGCTCGCCGGGTATCGAGATGTCCAGGCCCGGGGGCAGGACCCGCTCGGTCAGGTCGTAGATCCTCCGGAAGTTTTTTCTTTCGCCGACCATCAGTTCACCCCGCAAAAAGAGCACCTCCAGGGCCATCTTCTCCGGCTTCCAGTCCCACCACACGCCTTTCCGCTTGTTCCGGCCTTCGAAATCGCTACCGGATAAAGCTCCCTCTTCCACCACCCGCTTTTTCACCCGGTCAATGATCTGCTTCTTTCCCTTTATCCAATTGGAGATGGACTTGCTGCGCTTGCCCTGCATGTGGGAGATATAATAGCGGTAATCCTTGATGGGCAGATAGCTGGCGGCATGTGCCCAGTATTCAAAGATTTTCCTATCGTGCTTCTGTAGTTGGTGGAGATGTTCTTGGCAATAGCCCTCCACCCTGGCATTGAGGGCCACGTGATGCGAACGCTCGATGATGTGGATGGTGTCTATCTGAATGTATCCCAATTGGTCAATGGCCTGATAGGTTCCGTCCTTGCCTCTCAGGGATGTAGAATCGTCCAGTAATTGCTTATGCAGGATGAGGTTTTTGGCTTGTTGTAATGATATTTTATGCAATTGGGTCATGCTAACTTTATTCAACTCATTTCGGTTTTTGTGCCTCGATAGTAAAGCCCAGCACTTTCATGATAAATCCATGTTCTGCCGCCAATTCCGCAATGGTGCTTTCCTTTGGGTCCAGCGCTAAACGGCTGGTGTTGAATGACGATATCTGGAAACCTGCTTCTCTCAATCTTTTTTCATAGCCTTGGCCTATATCAGGGTCATTCATTTTTCTTTTCCACTTTTCCTGAACCGTTGCCGGAAATTTGGAAAAACTCTCCGGGTCCAGGTCAATGTCTGACATAAACAATTTTCCGCCGGGTTTTAATATTCGGAAAGCTTCCTTTATGGCCAAATGGCTGCCTGAAATGTTGGCTATACCACCGGCACTATCAACACAATCAAACGAATTTGATTTTACTGGACACTTTGTGGCATCAAAATGGGCAAATCCGACATTGGGCCATTTATTCAATTGATCTCTGAATCTTTGCCACTCCCGCAAAACAATCAGTCCCATGTCATTGAACAGTATTTTTGCCTTTGGATCAAAGTCTAGTATCAATGGCGCAAAACCACCGCCCCAGCCGCAGGCTATTTCCATAATCAACCCGCCGTGTTCGGCTATTCTTTTAACCCATGAATAATGCTTATGATCTTTGTTCCAATCTTCTAATCTTTTCCGGTAATTGTCTGTTATCAGCGTTTCCCGCTTTACGCCGTATTTGTTAAACTCCCTTGCAATCGCCTCTTCATTGCCCCAAGTATCTTGCCCCTTCTCAACAAAAGAAGGAATCCGGTCCAATACGGGGTAAGAATACTTTCTGTTCGCTGTCTTTAAAAAGCCGTTGCCCCAGGAATCATTAACGCTGCTTCCTTCGAAGATCAACGGTAAATTAACCGCTGGCGCAGCAAAAATATCATGGTATATATTTTGCATGAGTTGTTTTTTCAATTGTTTCTGAACTCATCCCATCCTTCTCTTGGCAAGAGAAGGGGATTAAAGTGTTGAGTTTTTTATTGGTAAAAATATAACAAAAGGCCGACCCCCGTTGGAGATCAGCCTTTATTTCTTATCTTATCTCTGTTTGATAATTAATCAATTCAACATCTCTCTGTTGCCGAATGAAATCCACCGCCTTGGCCAGCACCTGGTCGGCGAACTGGCCGTCGTTGGCCACCACTGCCAGACCCAAGGTGGCCCTCTGCCATAAATTCTCATCATCCACCTCGGCCGCCGAAAGGTTGAATTCGTTCCGCAATCTCTGTTTAAGGCCCTTCACCGCCCGGCGCTTGTCCTTTAACGACTGGCTGCCCGGGATGAACAGTGAGATCCTGCAAACCCCTATTACCAACTTAGCGCCCCGTTCATTTAAAACCGATAAACTGTAAATTCGTAAACTCTTTTACCGGATCAACAGCTAGAACCGGTATCCCACCCCCAGCGAACCCTCAACCAGAAGGTTGGGCTTTACATAAGACCCCGCGGTAATCTTATCCCCGGGAAGGAACATCCCTCCGCGACCCTGGCCCCAGATGAATATCTTCGAGGCAAGGCTATAATCAACACCGGCCCCGCCCCGAAAGATGGGACTGAGGGCCTTCTGTTCCTCTCCGGTAGCCGGATCGATATAGACCGCGCCGTCGTAGTTATTTTGCCAGGACAAAACACCGGCGCTGACCAAAAGGTAAGGAGTGGCTTTCTCCCAGAAGGAGAATTTATACCGCCCCTCGGCCTCGATGTTGATGTAGCTGTTTTGATAAAGCTGGTAATTGGGTTCCTGGTCGTTTTCCGTGAGCTTGTTGCCGCCGAAACCCAGGCTCAGTCCGGTCATGATCCCGTATCCGACATCCATCCCCCCGCCAATCCGGATCATGTAGCCGTAATCCGCAGCGGAGATTATTCCTCCCCTGAGGTTGATGGCCCCGCCGCCGGCAAAGATCTGCCACCTGCCGGAAGCCGATGCTCCCTTGCCGGACAGTTTGACATCAAGCTTAGGTTGCTGCTTGTCCTTAAGGCTTAGGCTGCGGCTGGCCGGGGGATAGCCGGGGGCGGTGAACAAGAACTGATAGTTTCCCGGCCTCAGTACCGCTTTGTATTGCCCATCGGCGGCCTGGCTTTCGGTCTGCAGCGTTTGAGAGCCGGTGATGTTTACCCGGGCCCGTAGCGGACGGCCGCTGGCCGAATCGGTAATGCCGCCCGAAACCTCGGCCTCCCGTCGCTTAAGGGTCAGGTCCCACTTCTCGGCCTGGTCGGCGGCTACTGTTATCTTGCGCTCGATCCAGCGGTATCCATTGGCATAAATGTGGACCTTGTAGTCGCCCGGAGACAGTTCCGCCTGGTAGCGCCCTGCCGAATCGCTCACCACCCCCGGAACATCCGTGCCGGGAAAGGTTATCATGCCCTTCATGGGGACGCCGGAGTCCCGGTCCTTGATCGCCCCGGCGATGCTGCCCTTGGCGGGTTCCTGACACAGCCCCTGGCTGACAACCAGGCCGCACCAAACCATCACCAACGCCAATACCGCTTTATTTTTCATCTTGAGCATCCTTCCTGTTATTTTAAACTTTCCGGAGAGAAACGCTAAATAACCGGGGGTCAAGCCGTATGCAAAAATGTCTATTCCTGTTTGATCTCTTCTATGATATAGGTCTCCACTATGTCGCCTACCTTGATGTCGTTGAATTGCTCCAGCCCCAGGCCGCACTCGAAGCCGGTCTGCACCTCTCGGACGTCGTCCTTGAAGCGTTTGAGCGAGGCAAACTTCCCGTTGTACACCTCCACGTTGTCCCTGATAAGACGGACCTTGTGGGAGCGGGCGATGGTCCCGGACAGGACCTGGCAGCCGGCGATGGTGCCTATCCCGGATATCTTGTAGGTCTCCCGCACCTCCACCCGGCCCTGCACCGCCTCCTTGAACACCGGGGCCAGCATCCCCTTCTGGGCCTTCTGCAGGTCCTCCAGGGCGTCATAGATGATGTTGTACATGCGGATCTCCACCCCCTCGGTCTCGGCCAGCTCCCGGGCCCGCTCCTCGGGCCTGACATGGAAGCCGATGATGATGGCATTGGAGGCCTGAGCCAGCCGGACGTCGGACTCATTGATGGCGCCCACCCCCTTGTGAATCACCAGCAGCTTGACCTTGTCGTTGGACATCTTGAACAACGAATCGCCGATGGCCTCGATGGAGCCGGCCATGTCGCCCTTGATCACCAGCTTCAGCTCCTGGATGGCCCCCTCCTGGATCTGGTCGTAGATGCCCTCCAGGGTGATCTTCTTGGCGGGGCGGAATTCATGCTCCCGCTTCAGCTGCTGGCGGCGGTTGGCCATCTCCCTGGCGTCCGATTCAACCTGGTAGACCTGGAAGGAATCGCCGGCCATGGGAGCCCCCTCAAAGCCCTGCACCAGCACCGCGCTGGATGGCCCGGCCTTAAGAACCTGCTTGCCGTGCTCGTCATACATGGCCCTCACCCGGCCGCTGTACAATCCGGCCACGAAAGGCTGGCCCTTCTCCAGGGTGCCCTGCTGAACCAGGACGGTGGCCAGAATGCCCTTGCCCTTGTCCAGCCGGGACTCTATCACCGTCCCCTTGGCCGGGCAGTCGGGATTGGCCTGCAACTCCAGCAGGTCGGCCTGCAGCAGCACCATCTCCAGCAACTTCTCCACGTTGAGTCCGGTCTTGGCCGAAACCTCCACTGCGATGGTCTTGCCGCCCCAGTCCTCCGCCAATAAACCGGCCTTGGAAAGCTCTTGCTTCACCTGATTGGAATCGGCCTTGGGCAGGTCCATTTTGTTGATGGCCACTATGATCGGCACCTTGGCCGCCTGAGCATGGTCTATGGCCTCCCTGGTCTGGGGCATCAGCCCCTCGGTGGCAGCCACCACCAAAATGACGATATCGGTCACCTGGGCGCCCCTGGCCCGCATGGCGGTAAAGGCCTCGTGGCCCGGGGTGTCCAGAAAAGTTATCGAGCCGCTGCCTGTTTTCACCTCATAAGCACCGATATGCTGGGTGATGCTGCCGTGCTCCCCTCCGGCCACATCGGTCTTGCGAATGGTGTCCAGCAGGGTGGTCTTGCCGTGGTCCACATGGCCCATCACCGTCACCACCGGAGGCCGGGGCTTCAGGTTTTCCGGGGAAAGCTTTTCATCCTCCTTCTCCTCGGGCTGGTTGAATTCATCCTGCTCCTCCAGCACATAGCCGAATTCATCGGCGATGGTGGCCAGGGTGTCCAGGTCCAGCCGCTGGTTGATGGTGACCATCAGGCCCAGGCCCAGTGCCTTGGCGATCACCTCTCCCGGCTTGGCCCCTATGGCCTGGGCCAAGTCGGCCACCGAGGAATATTCCGGCAGCTTAACGACCTTTTCGTCAACCGCCTCTCCCGGCGCATCCCCCCGCTCCTTGTCCTTATAGGATCTGCGGGCCTTGCCCCTTTCGATGGCGGCCATGGTCTGCCTGACCGTGGCGGCGATGGCCACATGGTCAACCGGCAGCTTTTTATCCTTATGTTTTTTCCGCTTGCGTTTTCTTTTTCTTTTTCCCAGCGCGTCATCTTCCGCCAGTGGCTTGGGATAGGGGGTGGTCATCTCCTTGGGATAGTCTATGGGGGTGGGCACGATCTTGGTGATCACCGGCTTGTGCACCACCGGCCTGGGCGGCACCGGCCTTCTCATCATTGGCTTGGCGCCCGAAACCGCCGCAACCCTTGATACAATGACCGGGGGGGCTTCCTCCACCGCCACCTTGGCCTCGGCTTTGACCGTGGCTTCTTTTTTCTCCTGGATCTTCTTCTTCTGCTGCTGTTCCTGCTTGACCGCCTCCTTCTCCTCCTCGAACTTCAGCTTGACAGACTCCAGCATATCCTTGGTGACCAGGCTCATCCGGCTCTTGATGTTGAAATTAAGCTCGTTGAGCATGGACAGCAGGGCATCGGCCGATATCTTCAGATCTTTGGCCGCCTCAAAAACCTTCACTTCCTTGGCCGGTTTGGCGGCCTCAGGTTTCTTTTTGGCAACGGGCTTCTTCTTGACCGCTTCCGTCTTTTTGACCACTTCTGTCTTCTTGGTGGTCTTGGTAGTTTTCTTAGTCACTGCCATAATATCTCCTATTCCTGCCGTTCCAATGGTTCTCCGGCCTGGTGCTGTTCATCGTCATTGTCGGATTCTTTTTCTCCCTCGCTGCCGGATTCTTCGGCCGGTTTCTCATCGGCTTCAGCCGGTTCTTCCCCGCCGCCAGGTTTGATCAGGATCGGCTCTTCCTCGCCGACAGGCTGGTCATTAACCGGCTGATCGTCGGGCTTGGCCGGGGCGTTCTTCTCGTCAAAATGCATCAGCTGGGCGTCCTTGGCCTCCTTGGCGGCCGACAGCACCTTCTCGGCCGTCTTGGCGCCAATGCCGTCGATGCTGGTCAGGCCCTCCTCGCCCGATTCTATCACCTTCTCCACCGTATCCAGCCCGGCCTCCTTGAGCTTGGCTTTGATCTTGTCGGAGATGACCAGTTCCTCCATCGGGAGCTGAACCTGGGCCAGCGCCTCGAACCTCTCCTGATACTGGCTGTCGGTCATCACGTCTATCCGCCAGCCGGTCAGCTTGGCCGCCAGGCGGACATTCTGGCCCCGTTTGCCGATGGCCAGCGAATACTGGTCGTCGGGGCAGATCACTATCACCCGTTTCTCCTCGGGCTCGGGGAAGGCCTCCAGCCCCTTGGCCGGAGAAAGGGCCCGGGCCACGAACAGTGCCGGGTCCGGCGACCAGGACACGATGTCTATCTTCTCGCCCGACAATTCCCTGACCACCGTCTGGACCCTAGCGCCCTTGAGTCCCACAAAAGCCCCCACCGCATCCACCTTGCTTTCGGTGGAGTGCACCGCCACTTTGGTCCGGTCGCCCGCCTCGCGGGAGACGGCCTTTATCTCCACCAGGCCCTCTTTGGTCTCCGGCACCTCCTGCATGAACAGGCGCTTTACAAAATCGGGATGGCTGCGCGACAATATCACCTGCGGCCCTTTGATGGTCTTGGCCACGTCCAGGACCACCGCCCGGACGGTGCGCCCCTGCTGGTATCGCTCGGAGCGGATCTGCTCGGAGTAGGGCAGAACAGCCTCGGTGCGGTCCAGGCTGACCAGGATGTCGTCCCGGCTGATCTGCTGGACCGTCCCGGTGACGATATCCCCCACCTTGCCGGAGAAATCCTTGAACACCTGTTCCCGCTCGGCCTCCCGCACCTTCTGGAACAGTATCTGCTTGGTGGCCTGGATGGCCATCCGCCCGAACTCTTCGAACGGCAGGATCACCTCCACCTCGTCGCCCGGCTGGGGGTCGTCTATATATTCGGCGGCATCCTCGGCGGAGATCTCCAGGGCCGGATTGAGGACCTCTTCGGTCACCACCTTCTTGGCAAAGATGCCGATCTCACCGGTATCGTCCTCCAGCTCCACGAAGATGTTCTCCGAGGTACCGAACCTCTTTTTACAGGCCTGCAACAGGCCCATCTTGAGGGTCTCGATGACGAATTCCTTGCTCAGATTCTTGCGCCTGGCGATCTCGCTCAGGGCTTCGATTACGTCTAGGTTGGACACGACTTTTACTCCTTAGTATGTATGTGATCCTGTGTGTTATTTTATTGCTTTGATTTCCGGGCTAACTTTTAGCTCAATCCCTCTCTTCTCCCGACAAAAGAGAGAGTAGCTTAGGTCTATTTTTTCTTCAATTCCACTTCCAGCCGGGCTTTTTTTATCTGGGCCAGCGGCAGCCAGACCGATTCCTGATCCTTCAGGATGATCTTGACCATTCCGTTCTGGACCTCGCCGATATGCCCGATGAAGGTGTTCTGGCCGTTCAGGGGCTGGCTGATGACCACCTTGACCGGCCGGCCGGCGTAGCGCATGAAATCTTCCGACTTTTTCAACGGCCGGTCCAATCCGGGGGAGGACACCTCCAGATTATAGGGATGCGGGATGGGGTCGTTGGCATCCAGCTCGGCCGAGATCCGGCGCGACAGGGCGCTGCAGTCCTCCATGGCGACCCCCTGGCCGGGCCGGTCTATGAACACTCTTAGAAAATCACCGCCGGTCTTGTATTCCACGTCCACCAGCTCCAGCCCCATCTCGTCGGCCATGGGCCGGACCAGCTCCTTTATTTTGTCAATGATCTCTTCGGCCGTATTTTTTATTTCCATCGGTATCCTGTTCGTTTAAATCGCTAAGACGCCATAGAGAAACTCCGGATTTACAAATCCTGGTGATCTCGGCAGTTAAAGATTCCGGTTGGTTTTTCGGATAGCAAAAGAGAGCGGGCTTTGTACCCGCTCTCCTAAAAATCAAGTCTGGAGGTATTATAGCCTAAAAGGAGATATAATGCAAGGATTATTTTGCCCGCTCCCAGCTTTCCACCGGGCCTTGGATAACTCTGAAAAGGATATGGGTCTGGATACTTTTAATACTGCGTAATGAAATATACCGCCGGGCATCCCGCTTGTTTAGTTTCTTCAATAGATGGAGAAGCTCGTATTCCACCTGGCCCCAAGCGACCTTTATCTTCGGGGTTGTTTTTTTAGAGGATATTTTATTGCCATCGAAGCTATATCCTCTGGCCACCGATTCTTATGAATACCGCTCAAGTAAGCACCGATAGCCGCCAACGGATCGTTTTGTTCCCTGAACCTTTGTAATTGGGGATGGTTCCTATAACCCTTGGTCCTTCCCTGCAGGACCTTCTGGGCCAACAGCCCCTCGCGCCACACTGCCAACAGGCCCTGGCGGTCCAGGTATTTGGGATGTATTGACCAAAGGCGCATAGCTCAATTATCTGAAGCTTTTTTTATCTCCAGCTCTCTTATTCTATTGTGCTCATATTTCCAGTGCATTGAATTGTAGATCCTGGTCCTTCCGCTGGGATGATCATAGAACAGCCATTCCTCAAATTTTCCCGGCTCCAGCTTGCGGTATTCCACCATCTTCAGGGCAATGGTGGCAAAGGCATCAGGCTCCTGCGAGAGGTTGAGCGCAAAATAATCGGCTTCCTGCTCGGTTAGGCGGCTCAGGTTATTATTGACGGGCGCAATGATAAAAAAGAAGATCGACAGCAGGGCAAATATCAGCGGCAGTCCGACAATATCCTCGATACCGGTTATTCCCCAAGCCGTTCCGAACCTGCGCTGGAACCACGCGAACGCCAGGTTCACGAAGGCAAAGCCGGCCATTATCAATAACGCCATTACCAGCAATATTTGATACACGTGATGGAGGACATAGTGTCCCATCTCGTGGGCCATCACTACCTTTATTTCCTGCGGTGTGCACCTGTTCAGAAGGTTATCGTTCAAAGATATCCTGACGGTACCCAACAATCCGGAGACATTGGCGCTGATCCGCTTGCTTTGCTTGGAGGCATCGAACTGGTAAACGTTATTGGCAGGGACCCCATTGGAGCGGGCCATAGAGAGGATGACTTTCTTGACCGGCCCTTCGTCCAGTGGTTTGTATTTGTTGAACAACGGAGCTATCACTATAGGGGAGATAAGCATGGCAAGAATCAAAAAAAACAGCATCAAACCCGATCCCCATATCCACCAGGCCTTCTTCACTCTGCGCAGTATGACATACAGCAATGATATCAAAAGGCTCATCAATACCAAGGAAATCAGCAATCCCGTAAATTCCTCGCTTATCCAGGTCCCGAAGGTCTGATTGGACAATCCATACTGGTGCTCCCTGAAAAATCCCTGATACAGGCTTAGCGGAAAGCTTAATATGGTCGTGATGATGATATACTGAACGATATATCCAATATCCCCGAGAAACCTTTTTTTGAACAATCTTTCCGAAAGCTGCCTCATCTTGGCCGATAACTTCGTGGCCAACAACAACCAAGATATCCCCAAGAGATATAGCAGGTTCCAAAGGCTCAACCAGTAATCCCCTTCAAAATATGCGGCTGCTTTGTCCTTCTGCTCTTGCTTTACGGATGAAAGATAGAATTCGGTGGCTTCTATCGGATCAGCCGGCACGGAATCGGAATTAATGGAAGAAAAATCGAATTCTCTGGTGGTGGTGTTTTCTTGCGCCAAAGAAATATTCATAAAACCCATAAGCAGTAAAAAAGAAAATAACGGGATAAGTAAATGTTTATTCATTATATTCTCCTGAAAAGAAGTTTATTTGACTACTTCTCTGAATTTATCATCTCCGCCGCGATCCGGCCCGGCTGGTAGATGGCGGGCAGGCCCGAGCCATAGATATCTCGCTTAAGATTTACGACCCCTAACCAGTTCATGAATTAGAACAACCCTGTTCTACCGGGATGGATTGCTTCATTAGACTTTTCCCGGTGGCTTTTCGCAATGACCCCAGGAGAATACCTCTCTCCCTTTGGGGGAGAGGCTGGAGAGGGGTCTGTTCCTATATCAAATTCTTCTCGGCGAAGCTGTAATGCCCCAGCCGGCCCACTATCAGGTGGTCCAGCACCCGGATATCCATGGTTTTGGCCACGCTGATGATGGAGTCGGTCAGGGCCCTGTCCTCCGGCGACGGCTGGCAATGGCCGCTGGGATGGTTGTGCACCAGGATCAGCCCGGCCGCATGGCAGTCCAGAGCTTCCTTGATGATCCGCCGGGGGTAGACCGCGGCCTTGTCCACCGTCCCCTGGTTTATTGTGTTGTGTTTCAGCACCTCGTTCTTGGTGTTGAGGTAGATGCACAAGAAAACCTCGTTGGGCTGGCCGGCCAGCTTGGCCTTGGCAAAATTAAGCACCGCCTGGGGGGAGGATAACACATCCCTTGCCGACATCTCGTTGGTCATATAATATTCGGTCAGAGCTTTATTCAATTTTATCAAAATGCCGGAGCCCGGGCTCAAACCCTTGACCTTGTCCAGTTCCTCGGGGGATGCTTCCAGCACTCCCGATAGCCCGTTGAATCTCTTTATCAGTTCTTTGGCCAGGGGTTTGACGTCGCGCCGGGGCAGGGCATAGGTCAATAATAGCTCCAGCAGTTCGTAGTCGTGCAGGCCGTCCCCGCCGGCCTTGCGGAATTTATCCTTCAGCCGCTGCCGGTGCCCGGCGTTAAGTTCCCTGTTATCCATTTTTCACCCGTTCAATTTTCATGAAGAGATTATTGTTGGGAATACCCACCTGTTTATGCAAACCGGCTTGCATATTTGCCGGGTTTGTTATACAATTCAGTTGAATCATCTTTTCCGAGGAGGTCTATGGATACCTATACCATCCTGGTGGTTGAGGACGAGGCCAACATGGCCCGGCTTCTGGAATTTCAACTGCGGAAGGCCGGCTACCAGGTGATCCAGGCCCGCGACGGGCAGGACGGCCTGCAGGTGGCCAGGGAAAAACCGGTGGACCTGATATTGACGGACATCATGATGCCGATGATGGACGGCTACGAACTGTGCCGGGCCGTCAAGAAGAGCCCCGATCTGAAACACCTCCCGGTGCTGATGCTCTCGGCCAAGATAGACCGGGCCAGCATCATCCACGGTTATGCGGTGGGCGCCGCCCGTTATCTGACCAAGCCCCTCAAGCGGGAGGAGCTTTACAAGGGCATTGACCTGCGGCTGAAATACGCCTCCAAGGCCCGGTCCATGCTGGCCCGCAAGGCCAAGGAGTGGTCCGGCAAATTATCTGTGACCAACATATTCAAACTGCTGGAGCTGTTCTCCATCGGCGGCTGGACCGGCCGCATAGAAATAACCAATATCGAAGGCCAGCATGGCTGCCTGCATATAAACCAGGGGGCCATCGAACACTGCAGTCTGGAGGGCCAGATCAATCTCTTCAATATATTCGTGGTGCTGTCGTGGGAACAGGGTATCTTTGAAGCCATCCGGTACTGAGTCTTTCCCGAGGCAATAATATCCGCCCTTTATGAAACTATTTCGACAGGACCTTCTGTCTTAAGTCCTCCGGAAATTTTTCTATGGCATATCTCAATGCCGTTCTGGGCATTTTCTTTTTATTTTTGATCACGTAGTCAAAGACCTCCCGCTGGTGCTTATCCCCGGCCACCTTCAGCATCCAGCCGTATCCCTTCTGCACCAGATACTCTTTGTCCAATAACAGAATATCCGCCGTCCTGAAGACCTCCTTAAGGGAAACGCCCCGCCGCAGGCCGTAGATCAGGGCCACGGCCGAGGCCCGCCGCATCCACCATTGGCGAGAACCGGCCCACTTTAAGACCCGGGGAGCAAACTCCGGATGATGGTATAAAAAATATCCCACAGCATGAATACAGAGATCGTCAACCCCGCCCCAGTCCGGGGCATATTTTTTTAGCCATTTTTCGAATATAACAAAATCGCCCGGCTGGTATTGATTTTTCAGCCTAAAGGCCCAGTCAAAGGCAATGGTCCGTTCCTCGCTGAGGCCGGATCCCAGAAGCAGGCCGCACAGCCTGAATATCTCGTCCTTGGGACGGTACTTGATTGCGGCGTAATGTTTCCGGGAGAACTTTCGAACCGTCGGAGTCCTGACCCCGTAAAGTTTGAGTCCCTCTTTGAAAAAGACCTGAATAGCCCGGCGGTATCTTTCATCGCTGTTGATCGACAGGTCATTCCGGATGGCTTTTAAATATTTATCCATTTTCAAGGTTTCCACCGGTATCTTTCCATGTCCACCCTGCCGTACAGATCGAACTCCACCCCTTCACTCTCCAGCATGACCCGCTGTTCCTCGTAACCCTGGCCGGGCTTTAGGGATATCTGGCCTTTGCCGTTTATCACCCGGTGCCAGGGGAGTTTTTCCTTGCCGGAGCTGGAATGCAGCAGCCAGATCACCGCCCGGGCCCCGCGGGGGTTTCCGGCCAGGGCCGCGATCTGCCCGTAGGTGGCCACCTTGCCGCGCGGGATGCGTTTGATGATGGAGATTATTTGTTCGGAGAAGGTCATGCGATATGCTACGGTTTATTGTTGGGACACGGCGTGCCGTGTCCTTACCTTTTGCAAGAGACCAAAGCGACGTCCAGTGCTGGTCGCCGCTTCTTTTTGTCCGGTTATTTATTCTCGTTCTTGTCCAGTATCTGGGTGAACAGCTTCATGAACTCTAACGGGAGCGAGAAGACAATGGTGGAATTCTTATCCACTACGATCTCGGTCAGTATCTGCAGGCAGCGCAGCCGCAGGGTTACCGGCGTTTCTTTGGTCCGCCGCCCAACGCCCGGCGTTCCGCCGCTGTCGCGACGGCGCCATACCAGCCGGCAATCAAATCCGCCATATTTTGAGAACTGACAGCGAACTGCGCCGGTCCCAGCATCCG
This sequence comes from Candidatus Edwardsiibacteriota bacterium, assembly GCA_020053305.1. Lineage (GTDB taxonomy): Bacteria > Edwardsbacteria > AC1 > AC1 > EtOH8 > UBA2226. The sequence continues at coordinate 48,363 of JAGVNJ010000041.1, forward strand.
GACAACGGCTGCGGAGGCCTCGGGGGATTTCATGTTGAACCCGATCCCGGAGGCCTGTTTGTCAGCCTTCCAGAAATTTTCCAGACAATCCTCCAACGATCTCAACGTCTCCACCGGCGCTTCGGCCTCCGTGTGACGTTGAGGCGCCAGGTTCTCGGCGGCTTCCGACCGCCGTTTTCGCAACTCTTCGATGATCCGGCCCTTGTCCCGCCCCCGCAGGGCAAACAGCACGAAGGGATCGCGGTCGAACATCTCGCCCAGCACATAGTAGACCGCGGCTAGATGCTTGCAGGGATTGGCCCAGTCCGGGCAGTCGCATTCCGTGGCCAGGTCCTTGGGCGATTGCGGGAAAAGCGGGCACTTGGCGGCGGCGAAAGATTCCTCGATGGTCCGCGGCATTTCTCCTGCCAGCAGCTTGGCGGCAAACACGGCCTTTGAGGCCATGGCCTTGATGGCCTTGTTCCACTGCCGGTCGGACAGCGGCTTCAGCCGGATCACCACGATATAAGGCTGCCGGGCAGAGCCCTGCACCAGGGCTTTGACGGCGCCCGGCTCGATCCCGGCCTTGATCACCTGTCCGCTGCGGGCGTAGGAGCGGCCCCGGGCCAGGCGGGTGCCCATGTTGAACGACTCCAGCACCCCGATCCAACGCTTGGACCACCAGGTGTCTCCCACCGCGCCCTTTTTCATCTGCACCTTGATGCCGTTGGCCGGTCGCCGTGGTTTCGGCTTATAGTAAAATGAATCTCTCCAATATGCCATGACGATAACTCCTTGCTGCATTTCTCTAAACATGTATTTGGACTTAGCGTCCTTTGGGCTGGCTTGTCACGATCCTGGATTCCCGTTTACACGGGAATGACACGGCCAGAATAAACATGACCTCTTGCCAGGCAACACATAAAAACAAGAATTCCTATACTAGCCAGTTATCCCATATCTTAAAAGGTTGTTCGCGTCCCTTGTCATTCCCTCGCCGCGCCCCGACAAAGTCGAGGCTCCGATTTCATCGGGGCCGTGGGAAAGAGGGAATCCAGGTTTGGCAGAATAGCTTTGGCTTCTCCAACAGCACATGATTTCATCAACCTTTTCCCTCACCAGCGACCGGGCTTCGTGCCGGTCAATGCCGCTGAACAGCAACTCGTCGTAATTCGTCAGCGCATGGCGCACATGGGCGCGCACCGCCAGTTCGACCGCTTCCCCGCTTAGATCCTTGGCCGCTGCGCAGCGGCCGACCCGTCCGCTGTATTTTTGGCAGGCATGGCCGGCGATCTCATTCTCTTTACCGGCCGGGCAGCCGGGATATAGTTCCCTGATCCGCGCGGCGAATTGCTGAACGTATTCCTTGTCGGTTTCCTCGCGGCGCTCTGCCTCCCGCAGCCTCCGCCGCTCGCGGATGTCGGCGTCCTTCAGGCATTCGTTTTCGGCCTTTTCTAGAGCTTCCTCTTCGACCAATATTCCCTGCCGCTCGTACCGTTTCCTGGCCCGGCTCCATTTGAGCACCACGGCCGACAATTTGGAATATTTCCGGGAGCGGAGGGTGAGCGCGGCATTGCCCGATGGCAGAAACAGCAAGTGATCCAAATCTGCGCAGGCTAAGCACAGCGCCCCTTTGTCGCGGGATAGGAAAATCCAGGCTTTGGAACCCAGGTTCTCCTTGCACTCATCGCAGATTGAATCCCGCGAGGAGATGAAGACTTTCAGTTCATTGTCTTTGATCATGGCTATTCGCTGATTATAAAATCCTTTTTTGTCTCTTTAAACTGTCACGATATTTGAAAATGCTTTTTTCACCCGATAAAAGAAACTTTAAAAAACTGATGCCCATGTATTTGCATGTTTACTGAATGCTTAAAAGCAACAAATATTCTTGTATCCTTTTTACAGTTGACAACCCTTCCACATCTCGTCTATATAAGGCCACCGCCTTAATTGCAACTTCTGCATTGTTATTGTTCCACGGTATTCCATCGTAATCCAAAAAAGTAAATAATTAATTTTTATTGGCAAGAAATCGTTTTTGCCGTTTTGCACATATTTCGGTTTCACAATATGGTGATATTTTTGTCTTTTAGTTTGTTGTTGATCGTTTGAAGTATTTCGTAATCGTCTATCTGCTTTTGTTTAAGTTTCGTAAAAAGTATATCATATTCTGTGGCAGTTCTTTCAGCGCTTTTCAAAAACCTGTATGCCTTGTATTGACAAAGTAAGAAGCTGCGCAGGATTTCATTGGTTATTCTCACAAGTTCTATCATTTGTCCTTTTATTGTGAATAATATATTTTACGTACCGAGGAAGTTCATGCCCAGCATCATTGTTCCCCGCCCTTGGCGTCAACCACGGCAAGGCATGGATTCCCGCTGGAGTTTAGCCTGAACCAGGTCGAAGGGCGGGAATGACAATCCCTTTAGTTCCCTAATTGATACGATAAGTATTTAACACTTATGCAAATAGTATAACGGGGCTTCCTGAACGAAGCGGCATCACTCGCCGCCCACCGCCTCGGCCGAAAGCTCGAATACCCGGCGCAGCTCCTCGGTGGACAGCTCGGTCAGCCAGGATTCTCCGGCCCCGATCACGCTTTGGGCCAGCTTTTTCTTTTTTTCGATCATCTGGTCGATCCGCTCCTCCAGCGTTCCGAGGCAGACGTACTTGTAGACCTGCACGTTCTTCTTCTGCCCGATGCGGTAGGCCCGGTCGGTGGCCTGATCCTCGACGGCCGGATTCCACCAGCGATCGAAGTGGAACACCTGAGTGGCGGCGGTCAGATTCAGTCCGGTGCCACCGGCTTTCAGCGACAGGATGAAGATCGGCGGCCCCCCGGCGGGGTCTTGGAACCGCGCCACCATCGCGTCCCGCGCCTTTTGCCCGACGCCGCCGTGCAGAAACAGCGCCTCGCGGCCGAACCGCTCCTGCAGGTGGGGCCGCAGGATGTCGCCCATCTCGGTGAACTGGGTGAACACCAAAGCCCGTTCCCCGTTTTCCAGGGTTTCCTCCAGCATCTCGGTCAGCCGCTCCAATTTTCCGGAACGCCCGCCCGCCTTGCTGTTGTCCTTCATAAAGTGGGCCGGATGATTGCAGACCTGCTTCAGCTTCACCAGCGCCGACAGCACCAGTCCGCGGCGCTCGATGCCATCGGCCTTTTCGATTTTGGCCAGCATGTCCTTGACCACGGCGCCGTAGAGCGTAGCCTGCTCCTTGGTCAGATTACAGAACACCTTGATCTCCTGCTTTTCGGGCAGGTCTTTGATGATGGTCTTGTCGGTCTTCAAGCGCCGCAGCAAAAAGGGCTGAACCAGGGTTTTCAGCCGCCCGGCTTTCTTTTGATCCCCGAACTTTTCGATCGGCACGGCGTACTGCTTGCGGAAATCTTCGGCCCCGCCCAGATATCCGGCATTGAGAAAATTCATTATTGACCACAGTTCGGTCAACCGGTTTTCCACCGGGGTTCCGGTCAACGCCAGGCGGCGGCCGGCCGGCAGGGTCCGCACCGCCTGGGTTTGTTTGGCCGCCGGATTTTTGATGTTTTGGGCCTCATCCAGCGCCACCCGGCGCCAATTAACCCGGCTCAAATGATCGCGGTCACGGTGGGCCAGGCCATAGGTGCTGATGACAGCGTCGTGGGCTGTCGCGGCTTTTTCGAATTTCTGGCCGGCATGACGGTCAGCGCCATGATGCACTAAACAGGAAAGCGTTGGCGCAAATTTTGCGATTTCCCTTTGCCAATTGCCCACCACCGACATCGGCGCCAAAATCAGAGTCGGCCCGATCTTTTCTTTGGTCCCTTCCCGCTCCTGCAACAACAGGGCGATCAGCTGCACGGTTTTCCCCAGCCCCATGTCGTCGGCCAGGCACCCCCCAAAGCCGAAGCGATCGAGAAACGACAGCCACCCCAGGCCGTTCAACTGATAGGGCCGCAGTTTGCCGACAAAACCTTTGGGTTGCTTGCCCGGCCGGTGGGCCGTGTCAGCCGAGGGATCCAACAGATCGGCGATCCATCCCTCGGCCTCGATACCGGTTACCGGAAGGCCGGCGATGTCCCGGCCATCCCCGGCGCCCAGTCGCAGCAGCTGTCCCAGTGTCATCTGGCCGGCCGCCTGGTTCTGCAGCGCCTTCACCGCCTTCTGAATGTCATCCGGACGCACCTCGACCCATTGGCCGCGCACCTGCACCAGAGGCGCCTTCAACGACGCCAGCCGCCGGAATTCATCGAACGAAATCAAATGCTCGCCCAATGCGATTTTCCAGTCGAACTCGACTATGCTCTCCAGACCAAACAAGCCGGAGCTTTCCTTTTTTTCAAACGGCCGCACCGCCAGCTTGATCCCCAATTGCCCGGATGGTTTCCGCCACCAGGGCGGAATCATTACTCCGAAACCGGCCTGTTCCAGCAGCGGCGCGCCCTCGATCAGAAAACGGTGAGCCTCGACCGTTGTCAGCCGGTCCCCCACCGGGCAGGCGGATTCCAACGCCCGTTCCAACGGCGGAAACAGGCGCGAGGCTTTTCCCAATTCGGCCAGCAGCAGTTCCTGGGGATTATTCACCCGCCGCCTGAGAACTATGGCCGCATTGGATTTGGTCTGCCAAACGGCCGCCGCATCAATCATCAGGCTGTGGTCTTCCCTGTCCCGCAGGTGAAAGCCCAGGCTCCAGCCGTCCTGTTTTTCCGGATCTTCCGGTGGAATCAGCCGGAAGCAGGCGTGGAAGGCCTTGTCATCCCGGCTGCGCAGCGGTTCGGTCCAGCCGTGGAAATCGCGCTGGAATGCCTGCAAATACTGTTCCTGCTGTCTAATCATCGGATCCGGGGCAGTGAGGGCCGCCAGCCATTGCTGGTAAATCGTTCCGGCAGTTTTCCTGTTCCTGGTGATTTTCCGGGTCTCGCCCGATAAATGATCCCGCACGAAGGCGTCAACCATCGTGTCCAGGAAATCGCGCAACATTTCTTCCGGCGCCGCATCCGCCGCCGCCCGGCAAACCGGCGGACATGACGCCAGCAGTTGGGACATCCGTCCCAGGGCGTCATCGTCCGGCAATGCCCGCCACGTTGCCCGCCCGGCCCCGCGCTCGATGACGAAATCCGGAACGAACCGCTGCCGCACCAGCATTTCCATGGCCATGGCGGCGGCCCTCATCCAGAATTTAAGCGAATCGCCGCAGACGCACCCGGCCGGGAATTCCGCCGGCAGCGACGTCAGAACGTCCAGCGCCTCAAGACCGGTCAGGACCAGAGAGGGAACGGTCCATTCCGCCAGATGCGGTTTTTGGTCCGCCACGCCGGGGCCGGGTTGTCCCAGCAGCGGTGCGCTAGGCGCCGGACGGGTCGCAGCCGACGGCAAGCGGAGCCGCAGGCTTCCGCCGTCATAGCGGATCATGGCCAACTCGGGCGCCAGTGACTGCAGGGAGTTTTGGAGCGTTTTGACGCCGGCAGCAAACGGATGACAGCGGCCCGGCTCTTTGGCGGGTTTTAACCCGGTGGCGGGTTTCTTTTTTCGCGTCGTCCGCCGCTGTTCCTGCGCGCTGCTCTCCGCCCACAAGTGGAGTTGTTCCTGATTCCAGATGCCGTGAATGATGATCATGCTTGCGCCTATATATCAATGAGATGATTAGATCGGCGGCCAGTAATGGCCGCCGCTTTCGTTTATTCTACCGACGTAATACTACGGTCGTAAGGCCGTAGATGTAGTGACTCCTGCAAAGCAGGGCGGATGAAGTCTGAAATTAGGTCAAAGATGCTATGGCCGTAAGGCCATAGTCATTCACTGCCCGTAGGAGGCCACCTTGTCGCGCGGGATACGTTTGATGATGGAGATTATTTGGGTGGAGAAGGTCATATATCTGTTCGTATTTTTTCCCACGAAATACACGAAAAACTCTAAATAAATTATAAGTTTCGTGGTTTATAGGATGTTGAGTTGGTAAGGTTTATAATTTTTCCTACTATGACCCAGATACCTTCATCATGAAGCCGTTTGATGACAGCATCAAAAACCTGATAGTTATTTTCGTTTAACGAGCTTTTCAAGTTTTATAATATCCTTAACAACGCTTTGAAGCTTTTTTTGGTGAGCCTGGCGCAAATGCACGTTTTCTTTCAGTTTTATAACCTGTTCCGATTTTTCCGGACCAACATACTTGAAAACCACCCGATCTCCCTGCCGAAAGGCCAGATATACATATACGCCACTGGAACGCCGCTTATAGGAAATACTGCCCTTGGGGCATTGGGAAATATGATCCCGGTATTTTTTCTCCAAGGCCTGTAAGCGCCCAAGTTCTTCCGATAGAATGCTTTTTACAACGTGATAAGCCATATAATATGCCTAACAATTAGTTGTTTTGATTATATAATGTTAGGCAACAATTGTCAATAGAAAAATGCCTAACATTAAACATATATTCGGACATTGTTAGGCAATGGTTGTTTTGAACCCGTTAAACCGCCCGGGCGCCTCTGGGATTGCCGGCCAGGGCCGCGATCTGGCCGTAGCGGGCTACTTTGCCGCGCGGGATGCGTTTGATGATGGAGATTATTTGGGAGGAGAAAGTCATGTTCTATACATAATAAATTGGCGGCTATTATTGACCGTCACTTTTGTTTAAATATTTTGCTAAGTATATAAATGTAATTGGTTTGTTACCGTAGGTTCTTATGCTGGCAATCCCGTTCTTATTAATGTCTACAACATGTCCATATTGTTCAAATACCCAGGTTTTATTTGATTCTAAATCATAAAATACAGGGAACTTGCTTGTAAAGCCCAAATATTTGTTATTTTCTGACATTATAATATCGTCTGTCCCAAATGTTTCGTATTTAAATATTTCAGTTCCATTTTCGTCGAACATAATTAAACTATCTGACTCCCTTGAACCTATCGATTTTTCATTCAAAAAATTAAAAGAGATGTATTTCCCGTCCCGGCTAATAATGTGTCTACAAATATTTGCATATTTCTTTACCCATAAAGATTGACCCTTTTCATTGTAATAAGTAATTCTGGTTGATTGTGTAATTGGATCTTCAATCCCACCTGTTTCCGGATTTTCTTTAATAAATTCTTCGGTCATTTCATACCAGACAACTGTATCCTGCAATATTATGGCACGCTTGGCGTTTTTGCTTACGGCTGCCCTTGAACTGATATTAATTTCAGCCGGTATGCCTTTGCCACTACTGCCAGGTATTTTGTAACTGCCGGCTTTTCCTTCAGACAATAAAGGTATTGTTTTTATAATGGAATCATTTTCATTGTAAAAAATAACAGAAGGGTTATAGCCGTGCCAGGGTTTTTGTTTTATTAAATTGTTAGTTAAAACACGGAAACTATCATTTAAATTATTTTCTTTAAGTTGACTATAGTTTGATAGATTAAGCATTTTTAATGCTTTGGGGCGGACATAGTTGTTATAAAGATCAAGATATGCCTCTTTTGCCGCTTTAAATCTAACGGTATCTGTATCACTTTCAACAAGGGTTATTTCAACTTCTTCAAGAGCTATCCGGGGTCCTTTTGTTAAATATATTATTGTGCTGTCTGTTTTTGCCTCAACCGAGTCTTGAGGGATAATATATTTTACACTATGGGTTTGTATCTCGTTGAATGTTGTTTCAAGGGTTTGTGGTGAATTGTTGATATTATATTTTATAATGATGTCGCCTGCATCAGTAATGTCCAAACCTGTCTTTTGGTCTATAGTGCTCACAATATTAATGCTATCATTGTCAATCAAATTGGCAACAAGCCATTCGCTTGTATCTGTCTGGGGGTATACTTCGCATACTTTAAAATATTTGCTGTCTGGTGTGGATGCATAACCATAGGTGGTATGTATTTTAAGTGTACGTTGCAAAACGGTTGTGCCGGCTTTATTTATTATTTGTATTATTTCTGTAGGTTCAGAATCACAAATAATAGTATCCGGAATTGTTATTATTATGCTTGATGCGTTGGGGGCGATTTGGGTTATATGGCATCCGGTTGGTCTGTAGTCGTTCGAAAGCACTGTTATTTCCCAAAGGGTATCCTTGGGCATCGCCAATAAAGCCAACTTTTCACTTATCCAATATTTAATAGAATCACCGCTTGATAATCGTGCTATCAAATAGTCAGAAGACTTTATTACACCATATGTGCCGTTTGGGGCGGTATGCATTTCCCGGTTCTTAATGTGGTAGTAATAATTCTTTCCGATTTTATATTTATCTGCAATATAACGATAAAATGTTGACTCTGTGGTATCGCTTGTGGTGTCACTTATTTCTTTTGCCCAAGAATCTGAAGGGGGTTCAATATTCTTGTAAGGGGAAAGAATATCGAACACAGAAATATCCCCCTTTTTATTTAATGCTGCAAGCCAATAAATACTGCCGGTGAATATAAGGGTAATAACTATTATAATAGATATTTTTTTCATAAACTTATCAGTAAAAGCGGCGGCCGTTGCTGGCCGCCGCTTCTGTTTTCCGTTTACGCCTTCTTCTCGTTCCGGTCAATTATCTGGGTAAAATACTTCATAAACTCTATCGGCAGGGGGAAGATGATGGTGGAATTCTTCTCCACCGCGATCTCGGTCAGGGTCTGCAGGTAGCGCAGCTGCACGGTCACCGGCTCCTGGGCCATCACCGAGGCCGCATCCCGCAGTTTGGACGATGCCTGGAATTCGCCGTCGGCGTGGATCACCTTGGCCCGGCGCTCGCGCTCGGCCTCGGCCTGCTTGGCCATGGCCCGGCGCATGCCCTCCGGCAGGTCCACATCCTTGACCTCCACCGCCTGGACCTTGATGCCCCAGGGATCGGTGCGATCATCGATCACCTTCTGCAGGGTCTGGTTGATTTTCTCCCGGTTGGAGAGCAGTTCGTCCAGTTCGTGCTCGCCCAGAATGGAGCGCAGGGTGGTCTGGCCCATCTGGCTGGTGGCGTACATGTAATCCTCCACCGCGATGATGGCCTTGTCGGGCTGGAACACCTGGAAGTACATCACGGCGTTCACTTTCACCGAGACGTTGTCCTTGGTGATCACCTCCTGGGCCGGCACGTCCAGGGCGATGGTGCGCAGGGTCACCTTGACCATCTTTTCGAACATGGGGATCAGGATGATCAGCCCCGGGCCCCGGGTGCCCACATAGCGGCCCAGCCGGAAAACCACCCCCCGTTCGTACTCCCGCAGGATCTTGATGGTATTGACCAGAATGAACAGCACGAAGATAATTAAGACAATGTAACCCGTCATGGCTTTTCTCCTTTGTTAAATGTTTGTTTATTATTTAAGCGTTAAGCGAATAGCGTCAAGCGTTAAGGTTCTTTTACTTTGGTCGATGTCCAATACATTAAAACCTATACCCAAAAGTTATCTGGAATAATAATAAATTAGCATCAATGGATGTCGTAGCCGGTTCAAACTTGGGATTTAATGTTTCATACTCTATCCCCAGGTTGCCGAAAAAATTTGATTTCATATGCATCTGCATGTTAAGACCGGCATACCATCCCCAGCCCTTGGCATAACCGGGATATGGCTGAAACAAACCTCCGCTGGCTGTTTCTATCAACGAAACTAGATCATCCGATAATTTCAACAGGTCGTAATTGATGCCGCTTTGGATATCTAAATGCGTCATCATGAACGGACTGTACTTTCTATACCAGGCATATCTGATGCCGGAACGGATTATTCTCTCGTTGTAGAGAGCAAATGGTTCATACCCTCTCATATGGGCAGTGGTATATAGAATGTCGCACCCGACGTCAAAACCCAACGCTTCGGTATGCATATATGTACCGCGCAAACCCATTCCGATCTTGAACACCGATTCGGGCTCGGGGTCCAGGCCTGGCTTCTTCTGGTTCCCTCCGGTGACGATACCAGAAAGCATGCAAAAGCTGAACGATGGCCCCCGGTTAAAAGTGCTGTCAATATAATTTGTCGGCAAATACTTCCGGGGCAGCTCATTGTCGTCATAAATTGAATCGGAGTAGAAATCCGCATAGGTCTGGAAACAACTGCTGGCAAAGAAAGAGGGTTCTTTCATGTTATAAAGATTGGCTGCCCGGGCACCGATGGATTCACACTCCCTGATGATCGTTTCCAAAGCATCCTCCCGGGTATTCTTCAAGCATAATCCGTTGTCATAAATGATCAGGGTGCCGATCTTTTTGGTGCTGTCCAGCCCCGAGGCGTCATAGATTATCTGCGGATTGGTTTGCAGTAATGGTTCGCTGTCTATCTGATATCCGATTCTTTTCAGCGATGGGGCGCAGGAAACGGTGAGCAACCCGGTCAACAAGACGATAAAATATTTATTCATATTTCCTTTTCTTGTTTTTCGCTTTTAACCTATTCAACCTTTTAAACCTATTTAAGCTTAATTTATTTTCTCCACCTTCAGTCTCATGCCCTTCACCTCCACCACTTTGACCTTGGCTCCCTCGGGTATCTCGGCGTCCGACCAGGCGCTCCAGTGGGTGCCGGCCACGAAGGCCCGGCCGCCGTCCTTGTTGACAACCGTCCGGGCGTCGCCCTCCTGGTCCAGCAGGCCCTTGTCGCCCGACACCGGCCTGGTCCTCAGGGTCTTTATGGACAGCCAGACCCCGATGATGAAGAAGGCCGCGGTCACAGCTACCACCGGAACGATCACCTGCAGGGAGACCCTCATGGCCGGATCCGGGGTCTGAAAAAGCATCACCGATCCCAAAAACATGGCAACTATCCCTCCTATGCTAAGTATTCCGTGCGAGGCTATCTTGACGTCTAAGATGAACATGACTATGGCCAGTATTATCAGCAGCATCCCGGCGTAATTGACCGGCAGGGCCTGGAACGAGAAAAAAGCCAGTATCAGCGAGATGGCCCCCACCACCCCGGGAAAAATGGCTCCGGGGTTGGAGAACTCGAAATACAGCCCCAGCAGGCCGGCCATGAACAGGATGTAGGCGATGTTGGGGTTGGAGATTATGGACAGGAGCCTGTCCCGCCAGTTCATCTCCACCTGGACCCTTTCCGCTCCCTTGGTATGCAGCACCACCGTGTCCTGGCCCATAATGATCCGCCTGCCTTCCAGCGAATCCAGCAGGGCCCCGGTATCGTCGGCGATCAGGTCTATCACCTTTCGCTTGAGCGCCTCGGTCTCGGATAATGAGACGCTGCTACGCACCGCCGAATCGGCCCAGGCGATGTTGCGGCCCCGCTTTTCGGCTATGGAGCGGATATAGGCCGCGGCATCGTTGGTCACCTTGCCGGACATGGTGCTGTCCATCTGCCCTCCGGTGCCGATGGATACCGGATGGGCCGCCCCGATGCTGCTACCCGGGGACATGGCTGCCACGTGCGAGGCCATCGTGATGAAGGCCCCGGCCGAGGCCGCCCGCGACCCCTGGGGCGCCACATAGACCACCACCGGGACCGTGGAGGCCATGATGGCTTTGATCACCTGGCGCATGGACTGGTCCAAGCCGCCGGGGGTGTCCATTTCTATGATCAGGCATTCCGCCTTTTCTGCTTGAGCCTTTTCTATGGACTGCACCATGAAACGGGCCGAGGCCGGGCTGATGGCATCCTCCACCCGAATGATCATCACCTGAGAGGCCTGGGCAATTCCCGTAATAACGGACAACAAAATCAGAACGCAGACAAACTTCCTCATATCATCTCCTCAAATTTTAAGCAATAAAAGTCACATCACTTTTTTGCCAAAATAAAATCCGTGTCAATCCGTCAAAATCAGCGGGAATCAGCGTTCTATCGAAATCAATATTGAAAATGCTTGATCTTCTCGCCCATCTTGCCGATCTCGGTCATGCTCTCGATGCCTATGTCCAGGTGTATCTTGCTGAACTTTTTAGTGACCTCCCGGTCGCTCTTCTCGGTCTTGATGCCGTGGGGCACCATGGGAATGTCCGACACCATCAACAGGGCGCCCCGGGCGATCTGGTTGGCGTGGCCCACGATGAACAGGGTGGCGGTCTCCATGTCTATGCCGATGGCGGTCAGCTTACGTAAATACCTCTTGAATTCGGCGTCCCATTCCCACACCCGGCGGTTGGTGGTGTAGATCACCCCGGTGCGATAGTCCAGTTTCCGCTGTTTGAGCTTGTCGGAGACGAACTTGTGCAGTTTGAACGACGGCAGGGCCGGCACCTCCGGCGGAAGGTAGTCATCGCTAGTACCCTCGCCCCGGATGGCCCCGATGGGCAGGATAAAATGCCCCAGCTCGGTGGTCTTTTTCAGCCCGCCGCACTTGCCCAGGAACAGCACCCCCTTGGGATGACGGGCCACCAGGAGGTCCATCACTGTGGCGATGTTGGGGCTGCCCATGCCGAAATTGATCATGGAAAGCCCGGCCGAGTTGGTGGCGGCCTGCATGGGGCGCCCCAGCCCCTTGATCTCGCAGTTGAACCGCTCGGCAAAGCTCTGGATGTAATCGTCGAAGTTGGTGAGCAGTATGTAATCGCCGAATTCGTTTATGTCCATACCGGTGTAGCGGGGCAGCCAGTTCTTTGCGATGTCTAATTTTGTCTTCATAAATCAATTTTTCTTCTGTAATATTGCTTCGGCGGATAAATAGCGCAGTGTGTCATTCCCGCGCTTCATTGCATTCAGCATAAACCCTGAGCCAGCAGGGCTTGCATGCCTTACTCAGGGCAGGCTTCCGGCGGGAATCCAGGCCTGGATGCCATTTGGAATTTATCCCGCCACGCCACGCCAAAGGCGTGCTCCGCTTTTAGCGGGGCCACGGGCACTTGATGCGGGA
>JAGVNJ010000006.1 GCA_020053305.1 Candidatus Edwardsiibacteriota bacterium
CTGAAGCCGATCGTTGGTCGGCCATCAATTTTCATGTTTTCAAACAAATGAAAAGCCCCGCACCTACGGGGCTCTTTAATTTTGCTCCGGGGTTAAATTACCGTTCATTCCAGCTTTCTTTTGAACCGCATGACGCTGAGCGACAGGATGCCAGCCCCAAAAATCAGCAAGGCTAGGGCATGGGGCCACAGTTCGGCCAACCCCGATCCCCTTAAGAATATCCCCCGAATGATGGTGTAGAAGTACCGCAACGGCAGCAGATAAGTAAGGGCCTGGACCACCAGAGGCATGTTCTCTATGGGAAATACGAACCCGGACAGATAGATCATAGGCATCATCACGAAAAAAATGGCCGTCATCATGGCCTGCTGCTGGTTGGAGGACACGGTGGAGATGAACAGGCCCAGCCCCAAAGTGGTCATGATGAACAGCAGGCATAGGGAAAACAACAGCGGATGGCTGCCCCGGACGGGGATCCCGAACCACTGGGTGGCCACCAGCATCACCAGCAGGATGTCAATGACCCCGATGCAGAAGAACGGGGTCAGTTTGCCGATGATCAGCTGATACGATTTGATGGGCGTCACCAAAAGCTGGTCCATGGTGCCGTTCTCCCGCTCCTTGACTATGGCCAGGGAGGTCAGCATCATGGTCATTATCATCAGCAACAGCCCCAGCACGCCGGGCACCATGAAATTCCGGCTGCTGAGTTCAGGGTTGTACCATATCCGGACCTCGGGGTTAACAGTAATCAGGGCCGTTTTTCGGGAGCCCGAGGATCCGGCCAGCTGCAGGCCGGTATAGCGGTTGATGATCTGGCTGGCATAGGCCAGGCCGATGCCGGAAGAATTGGCATCCGAACCATCGGCCAACGCCTGGATCTTGGGCTGCCTGCCCGCCAGCAAATCGTTTCCGAACCCGGCCGGGATCACAATCCCAATCGAAGCCCTGGTCTCGGTAAGGGCAATATCTATATCCGCGGTTCGAGTGGTGCTTTGCACGGTGTTGAAATATCCGGAATTCGTGAAGCCGCCCAATAGCTGGCGGCTATGATAAGAATTGTCGTGGTCGCAAACAATCATGCTTACCTCCCGGACATCCAGAGTGGCCGCATAGGTAAAAACCAGCAGTTGTATGGCCGGGGCAATGATGTTTATGGCCACCATCTTGGGATCCCGCATAAACTGCAGAAACTCTTTTTTGATTATATGGAGAATTGTTTTCATGTCTTTGATGCTGTCAGGTTCAAATAACATTTTGTTTTTATTATCATAGCCCCGCCCTTTTGATCCTGATGGCACTCACCAAAAGCATAACCGCGGCAAATCCTGTCAGGAAAAGCAGCTGGTCCCAAATTGCGCCGAAACCGGCCCCTTTTAGAATGATCCCCCTTAGGGCCACCAGATAATACCTGGTGGGCACCGCGTAGGTTATCAGTTGTATTGCCTCCGGCATGTTTCGAATGGAAAAGACGAAGCCCGACAGCAGGAAGGACGGCAGAATGGTGGATATTACCGCCACCAGAAAGGCCAGCTGTTGGGTTTCGGATATCGACGATATCAGCAACCCCATGCCCAGGGCGCCCAGCAGAAAGATAAAGGTGGTCAGAAACAACAATAACAGGCTGCCCGTGACGTGGACATCGAATAAAATATAGCCCACCACCAGTATAATTGCAGTCGACAGCAACGAAATGGCAATGTAGGGCATCGTTTTGCCCATTATCAATTCCAGCGGTTTTATCGGAGAGACCAATATCTGCTCCATGGTGCCCCTTTCCTTTTCCTTGACTATCGACAGCGAGGTGGAGATGACCCCCACTACCATTAGGATAAAGCCTATCAGCCCGGGAATAAGGAATTTTGCGCTCTTCAATTCGGAATTGAACCATATCCTGGGCCGGTAATCTATCGGCTGGCTGATGGCGGCGGCCCCCAGCCGCCGGGCAACCTTGATGGTAAGCTGATACGAATAATTTTGAAAAAAAGCATTAAGGTATCCCTGAATGGTGTTGGCGGCATTGGCGTTTACTCCGTCCAATATCACCTGCACCGTCGGGCTCCGGCCCCTGGCCAGTTCGTCCGCATATCCCCGGGGAATCACGATGGCCGCCCGTACTTTTTCGCTGCCCAAGAGATGATCCAGCTCTTTTACCGCTGCCGGCAACTGTTTCACTGTAAAATATTCGCTGTGAGAGAACTCGCTGATCAAATGCCGGCTTTCCCGGCTGAGGTCCAGGTCCACCACCGCCAGGGAGGTGTGTTTAACGTCAAAATTCAGGGCATAGCCGAACATCACCAGCATGAACAGCGGAATGAAGAACAGGATGCCCAGGCTCCGCTTGTCCCGCATTATCTGGCGCAGTTCCTTTTTAATGACCGAAGCCACCCTATCTGCCTTTGTGCCAGGGCTGATCAAATGCATCGTTCATTTTCCTTTCGAGGTTTCGGCCGGAACTTTTTTATCTATCAGGGTGATAAAGACATCTTCCAAGGTGGGACTTACCTCCCTTATATTTTCAGGCCTTATATTGTCCGCTCCCACGGCTTTGATTATTTCCCTTATGCCGGGCTGGACCTCTTTTACGCTGACATGAAGCGAATTGCCAAAGATGGTGGTCTCCAGGGCCCAAGGCTGGCCCTGGATCATACCCATCGCTTTGACCACATCGCCGGATTTGAATTCCAGAATGGGGTTCTTGATCCATTCTTTTTTCAGCTGATTTGGACTGCCGCTGGCTACGATCCTGCCGGCATGCATCAGGGTGATGACATTGCAGTACTCGGCTTCGTCCAAATAATGGGTGGTGACGAAGATGGTAGTGCCGCCACCCGAAAGCTCATTTATCAGGTCCCAGAAACTTCTCCGGGAAACCGGGTCCACCCCGCCGGTGGGCTCGTCCAGGAACAAAATCTTGGGTTTATGGAGAATGGCGCAGCCCAAAGCCAGCCGCTGCTTCAGTCCCCCGGCCAGCTCCCTGGTCAGCGAACGCTCGCGTCCCGACAACCCCGCCATCTCCAGAGCCCATTGTTTCCTGCTTTTCAGGTTTTGTCCATCCAGCCCGTAGACCCCGCCGAAAAATTCGATATTCTCCGCTACGGTCAGGTCCTCGTACAGCGAAAATTTCTGGGACATGTAGCCGATGTTCTTTTTTACCAGATCGGCCTGGCGGTTGATGTCATATCCGCCCACCCGGGCGGTGCCCGAGCTGGAGGAAAGCAGGCCGCACAGCATCTTGATGGTGGTGGACTTGCCGGCTCCGTTGGCCCCCAGAAATCCGAAGATCTCCCCCTCCCTTACCTCGAAGCTGACGTTATCGACCGCCACAAAACCGCCGAAATGCTTACTTAGCTTGTCCGCCATTATTGATGGGGCAATCATTGTATCAATACGCTCCCAGGGCTTTATTTAATTTATCTTTGGCGATCTGGCATTCCACCAAGGCCCCGGCGTGGCCCACCTTGGCCTGAAGCAATAGTCCCTCGGCGTCCAGCAGATCGGAATTGGTGGCCATTCCCTCCAAGAACAGATTCTTGACATTGCGGTAATTCTCCTGGGCCTGATCCAGCCCGCTCCGGGAGACCTCGGTCTTCTCTCCGGCTTTTTGCACATCCAGCAACGCTAAATTAACCTCAACCCTGACAGCGTCCTCCAATATAATCAACCGATCCTCAGCCTGCCGGAGCAGAGAGCCTGCCTGACGCACCTGGTGTTTGGTGGCCTGCCAGTTCCAGAGATCCATCGACAGCATCACCCCGGCTTCCCAGGTGGCATCAAACTGGTCCTTGGCCGGAAATATCCGGGGGTTGGGATGGGCATAAGTGTAATTCCCCACCGCAAACACCTGGGGATACCAGCCGGATTTGGCGGCCATCCTTCCCGCCTCAGTAGCTTCCCGTCGGTATTTCTGGGCCACAAGATCCTGTCTTTGGGAAAGGGCCTTCTGGATCAATTCCGGCGGGTTTAACGAGGCAGTACTCGAAGTATCGGGAATGGAGGTGGGCTCTATCTGCGTATCCAGCGGACGGCCGATAAAATTATTAAGGTGTATACCTATGGCCCGGCGGTTGTTTTCGGCATCTATCAGCATCAGCCGGGCATTGGACATCTGCAGTTTTACCTTAAGCCGGTCATTCTCGGTGGCCAGGCCCTGGCCCAGCAGGTTGCCGACATCATTGAGGTGATTGCCCAAGATCCGGAGATTCTCCTCGGCCAACTCCTTCACCCGCTGCGCCTGGTAGAGCCTCCAGTATAAGATCTTTATATTCAGGGCCGCCTCGCAGCGCTGAGCCAGATAATCGCTGGAATCCGCCTGATGATTATT
The DNA here is from genome assembly GCA_020053305.1 of Candidatus Edwardsiibacteriota bacterium. GTDB lineage: Bacteria > Edwardsbacteria > AC1 > AC1 > EtOH8 > UBA2226. Next base: position 4,325 of record JAGVNJ010000006.1, read on the forward strand.
GCGATTCATTTTGAGGTTGCCCGTCACCCGCCCTCCGGTGAACAGCGGCTGCTGCAGGGTCAGTTTGATGTTGCTGTTGTCCAGCACCGGCTCGGCGATGGTTATGGTTCTGGGCGCCGGAAAGCCGGGGATGGTCATCTCGAACGGCGGAACATCGCTGAGCCGGCTGTAGCCGGCCGACAGTTTCAGGCTGGGCAGGAGAGCCGCGGCTGACTGGTCGGCCGCCGCCCGGCTACCCTGGGCTCTGGCCCGGGCGGCATCCAGCCCCCTATTGTTTTCCAACCCGGTTTGGATGCAGGACTCCAGGGACATCGGTTCTTTCCCCTGGGTCCAGCCGAAGCCGAACCAAAGGGATAATATGGATAATATGATCAAACTGCGCATCTTCTCACCTTTATTTTGGCTTCATCAGTTTTATGAACACATTCTCCAGCGAGGGGGAGACCTCCTGCCATTTATCGCATTGCACTCCCGCTGCCGCAAGCTTTTCGATCAACCCCGGCCACTGTTTTTCCCGGTCGGCCAGCATCACATTAAGCCGGTCGCCAAAGGCCTGGACATTGACCGGGCCCACTTCTTGGGATATTACCAGGGCCGCCTTTTTTATATCCTGGCAGACCAATTCCATCACTTGGCCGCCCATCAGCAATTTTATGTTCTGGGGGCTGTCTATGGCCAGGATGTTGCCGTTATCCAGCATGGCCACCCGGCTGCACCTTTCGGCCTCGTCCATATAGGGGGTGGTCAGGAAGATGGTCAGGCCATCGGCCAGCAGGCGGGACAGTATCTTCCAAAAATCCCGGCGGGAGACCGGATCAACTCCGGTGGTGGGCTCGTCCAGAAATATGACCTTGGGGGTGTGGACCAGGGTGCAGGCCAGGGCCAGTTTCTGTTTCATCCCCCCCGACAGCCTTTCGGCCAGGCGGCTGCGAAAGGGCTTCATCCGCGTAAAATCAAGCAATTCCTCCCGCCGGGCCCGGTAATCACGCACCCCATGGATCTCGGCAAAGAACTCGATATTCTCGTCCACCGTCAGGTCGCCGTACAGGCTGAACCGCTGGGAAAGATAGCCAATATGGGGCTTGATCATATCCATCCGGGACGGGACCTGATGGCCCAGTACGCTTATCCTGCCGGATTGAAAAGGCAGCAGGCCACAGATGGCCCTGATCAGGGTGGTCTTCCCGGCCCCGTCCGGGCCGACCATGGCCAGCATCTCGCCCGGCAGAACATCAAGATCTATTCCGTTCAGCACCTGATGCGGGCCAAATGATTTCTTGAGGCCGGATATTTCGACCAAAGGTTTGGTCATAGGTTTTTGCTAATGCCCCTTGATGAATATTGCCGCATCGGCCGGTATTCCCGGCTTAAGCTGTTGTTCGGGATTGGGGATGTTAAGCTTGACGCCGAAGACCTGCTTGACCCGGTCCTGCTTGGTCTGAATGTTCTTGGGGGTGAATTCGGCCTGGGGCGAGATGTAAACCACCAGCCCCATAAATGCCTTATCTTTAAATGAGTCTATTCTGATCTCTGATCTCTGCCCTAATTTTACGTATCCCAGCTCTTTTTCGTTCACATATACCACCAATTCGACGGTGTCCATTTTGGATATGGTGAACAGAATGGAGCCGGGCCCGGCGGTCTCGCCGATTTCATAGGTGGAATTTGTGATCATCCCGGACAGTGGGGCTGTAACATAGCAATCGGATATGTTTTTCCTGATCATATCAGCGGCGATCCTGGCTTGCTCCAGCCTGGCCCCGGAGGCCCGGAACTTAGCGTTGACATCATCGCGCTGTTTCTGGGTGATGCTGCCCTTCTGAAACAGCTCACCGGTGCGCTGGTCGTCTTTGCGATCGTTTTCGTATTGGATCCGAGCCAGTTCCAGCCCGGCCAGTGACTGGCGCAGCTGCAGATCAAGCATTTCATGGTCCGTTACCGTCAGGGTGTCGCCCACGCGGACATGATCTCCTTCCTTCCCCAAGAGGCTTTTTATCTGGCCGCCCATCTTGGCCGAGACATTCACCTGGATGGCCTCGATAGTCCCCGAAGCCTCTATCCTTTCCCGGTTACCGTTGTTATTCCCGCAGGAAACAAGCAGCAGGGGCAGGATTACGATCATTGTCAGATATCTTTTCATTTGCTTTCCTCTTTTATTTTTTTCAGGAAATTTATTCTGGCCGGTTCGGTCAATATCCCCCGGAACACCACCTCCACGATGGTTTCGAATACCTGGGCCGCGGTGAACGGTATCTGGCTGAATAGTTTTGGATCTACCATATTCTGCATCAGGGTGGCAAACATCAGCGTCATCAGCTGGGGATCGACATCCTTTCTGAACACCCCCTGCCGGATGCCCGCCTCCAAAAGTTTTCTGAAGTTAAGCAGTATCTTTTCCCGCCGAAACCGGTCGATCTCATCCCACATCTCCGGGGCGTTGCGGCGCAGGTCCTCTCCGAAGGGCCGGGCCATCCGGCCGACCAACCCGCTGATATGGTTCATCAGCCGGGACAGCTTCCGGTGAAAATCCATTCCCCGGTCGTTGACGATGCCCTCTATTATCTTCCCGTTCTCATTCATCATGTTGCTGACCACTTCGTACAACAGGGCCTGTTTGCTGGGGAAATGCTGGTAGAGGGTCTTCTTGCTGATGCCCAAGTCGGAGGCGAGCTGGGCCATGCTGACCCTGGAGAAACCCCGCTCGAAGAATAACCGGCTGGTGCTGTCGATGATGCGAGTTTTTAATTTATTGTCTCTTGCTTTCATAATACTGCGGAAACATATTTGGTGTTTATGGTTTCCTCTATTATACACCTTTTATTTTATTTGTCAATAGGGAAATAAAAAACGGGGCTGCTGCCCCGTTTAAAGAATCCCACAAATACCTATTTTATATTCATGGCCTTGAACACGGCCTGCAGGGATCTATCATCCGGCAATAGAAGGAAATAACCCTGCAGCACGGAGTCATTACCCTGAAAGCGGAAATCATTCTCGATTATCACCGCCAATTCCTCGGCCCCTCCGACCTGTTCGGCAAAGCCGGCCATCATCTCCTCCGGAGCGCCTATGATCAGGGACGGAGTGGTGGGTACCACCATGAAATTGAGCATCTCGCCCAGGGCGTTCATATAGGCGCAGGTCAGTATGTTGGAGACCTCTCTTAAACCCGATCTGTCCAGCTCCGACAGGGTCTTGACCGAGCCGATGGGACGCCTCATCAGGCAATCGCAGAATTTAAGGGCGTCATCCTGGCTGAAAAACAACAGGGTCCGGCCCACGATGTCCCCGGAGAGGTCGATCCGGATGCCCAGGATCTTCTGCCCGGAATCCGCGCATTTCTTGAAAACCGACGAGAGTGGATCTATGCTTATCACCGGGATATTGATGGTCACTTTCTGCCCGGTAAGCTCAGACAGAGCGGTGGCGGCATGGCCCGAGCCGATGTTAGACACCTCTTTCAGGGCGTCAAGCTGGATATTGTCTAATTTTTTCATTATTCCTTTCCTGAATGATATTGCATTTGAAAAATGCGATTTAAAGGCGTTTATATTGGTCGTAAACCCCCAAGGGGTCCGACTATGGCCATACGGCGCTAACATTTTGCCTTGAATTCAGCCTTCGTCCGTCCTGCTTTGCAGGATTCACTTCACCTGCGTCTTTACGGTCATAGTGTTTTGTCGGGCGAATAAATCATTAAAAATTATATCCCAACCGAAGGTTTGCCAAAAAAGCGTGGCGGTTGCCGCTCATCAGTTCTATTTTAATAGGTCCGACCGGAGAAAGAACGCCAAATCCGATAGCTATTCCGCTTATTAAATTCTGCCTATTGATCTGATCCTTCCAATACACATCCCCGGCCTTTCCGATATTCCAGCTGCCGTATATGAACCTGTTGGAGAAGGCTTCGTATTGCGCGCCTATTCCCAGACCCATAACATTATTGCCGGTCAATTCCATCGGCTTCAGGCCGGCCATCGAAATAACCCCCTGCCTTTGATCCAGGCCGCCTAGATAAAACCGGTAGTGAGCTGGGATATCTTGGCCTGATACATTGCCCCAAAACAAGTTCCCGCTAAATGAAAATATTTTGTTCAGGGGAAAACAACCCTGCCACTGCCCTAGTTTCTTAAAAAAATCGGCCCGCCCTGCCATTTCACGATTTGCCATTATATGACTCACGCTAATTTTATGGCCCCTGGTTGGAAATTCGCTTCTATTATATGTGTCTATGTTCAACGAAACCGTCACAGTAAGATGCCGCCCACTAATCTCGGGAATTCCAGATGGCGCTATATCCGGCGTTCTTTCAAAATACTCCATTCGTATTCCGCCGCCCAGCTCCAGCGATTTGGAATAGATGGTTCCCAGGAATATATCCCCAGATCCGACAGTGTAGTTAAAACTGGCCCAGCGCTGCCCGTCCTGATACAGAAATACCGGATATTTGACGATGCCCAGGGAAATCCTTTCGCCCAACCCCGGGCCCAAACCGGGGTGGATGAACTCCGATAATTTTAGTTCGGGGCTATCGCCCAAGCGCAGATTGATCGCCAGCAGGGAGCTATGCCCTATCAGATTTTTAAAATTCAACCCTACCAGGATTTCTGCATTGGTATTGCTATCGTAGCGGAATCCCAGCCCCAGAACCTGGTGGTCTTTCTCGACAACTTTTACTTTGAGGCAATTTCCGCCCTGGCCTGGTTCCAGCAAATAGCTGACCTTCTCAAAGAATTGAGTGCTGTAAACTTTGTCTATGGCCTGGTTTAAATTTTGTAACGAAATCCAGCTATTGGATTTCAGACCCAGCTCGCTTATAACCGACTTTCTGGAAACCCGGCTCAAGCCGTCAATTTCGATATTGTAAATAAATATGGATTCCGGCGGGGCCAGGTTGGGGCGGGGTTGGGTGATTTTTTCCAGACCCATTGAATCCATCAGTTTTTTAAGTTCCGGCAGGGCTTCCCGGGCCGCCTGTTCCCCTTTTTCTATCAGGGATTCCACCCGATTGAAATCTGCCGGGGTGTACCCGGAAAGATCGGGGACCAATAACAGCTGACAAAGTTTCCGCTGTTCTTGAACCCAGGCATAAGTTTGAAAATTTATAGTCTGATCCAGCACTTCGATCAATGAATTTAGCTGTTCCTTGGTGCGAAGAGTTGCGCTAACATCAACGCCGACAACTATATCTGCCCCCATTTTCAACACTTCCGCTACCGGCAAATTGTCCACCAAGCCTCCGTCCACCAGCAGCGCCCCGTCGATTTCCATGGGCACAAACACGGTTGGTATGGACATGCTGGCCCTCAGAGCTTCGGAAACAACGCCCTGGTTCAATACAACCCGTTGGCCGTTTTCCAGGTTAGTGGCCAGACAGCGGAACGGAATAGGTAAATTACGAAAATCTCTCACCTGGTGGACCGGCCAAGTTAATCTGGCCAGCAGAGTCTGAAGTTTTTGCCCGGTGATCAAGCCGGAGGGCATTCCCACCTTGCCCTGCTTGATGGGAAATATTGCCGTAAAGCGGTTAGCATGGTCTTTTCCCACCATCGGTAAAAATCTTCGCATGACCTGGTCGTCGAATAAGTCCAGCCAATTCTGGTCCATGACAATTTCCTTTATTTGGCCCGGTGTATAGCCGATGGAATATAGGGCGCCGATAATGGCCCCCATGCTGGTCCCGGCAATGTAATCTACTCTTAACCCCGCTTCTTCAAGTACCTGCAAAACCCCTATATGGGCAAACCCCTTGGCTCCGCCGCCGGAAAGCACCAACCCCACCTTCGGCTGGGGTTTTGCATCTTGAGCGTTAAGAACCGACGGCAACAAACACATAAACGCCATTGTCGTTAAGGCCGTTAGCATTTTGGCTAAGTCAATATATTTATAAGTCATAATGCTTGATAATAAAACAGTTCCTCTCCTCATGAATGGTTGTGGTTTTTCCGAAAAATTATGATTCAAAACAGGGTCTGCCTTCCCGAGGATTTTGTGTCTCGAGAAACATTGTTTCCCTTGCCCTCCGCAATATCCGGCCCGTTAACGGTTATAGTGTTACCGTAATGTAGGACAGCAACGCAAAATTATTTTTCCGCACCTCGGGGTAACTGCTATAGCTGCCGCTATGGTAGTAGCTTAGGTATTCAAACGCCCACCCCGCTGAACTATATACCGTCGCCTGTAAGCCTGCCCGACTAAAACTTACAAATTCAGTTCCTTTCGCTCCGCTGACGACATGCAGCCAGGTGGGATCATATGCCGCATATACCTTCCCCAGATCAGCAAATGCAACTGCTATTTCCATTTTCCCACCGAGGCCCGGCCCCAGATTGTAGTCGCGTTGCATCGCCTGGGCATACGGGGAATCAACACCACCCATCAGTATTACCGACGCCATGGTGAAAGACTTTAATGAAGCCCGATCCGAAAGTGTGGTGTTTGTTAGCAGCCCGGCTCCCACGCTGGTGCCACCAGCTCGGTATATTGCGGTATTAAGATAATTAAAATTTTTGAAAATCCCGACAAGGGTTTTATCGTGATTGAACAATCGAATGCGTTTTCCGGCCAATAGTCCGCTTCCAAAAATATCGAATATTGTATTATGTGTCGTAAATCCCAGGCCAAAATGTGCGGTAAAATAATCGAACGGCTTGACGGGCACAGCAGTAAACGGATTTCCGTAAGTCATCTGATATTTAAGATAACCGTGGGGCTGTTTTTGGTATAGCCGTCGATCCTCAAACAGGCCCAGCATGCCGGCTGAAACCGAAATTGAATAATCCGGATTACGTGGCCGGGTATTAACCTGCCAACTTTTCCCGCTGATTATTCGGTTCAGGCCATTCATTGGTGAAAGAATGCCGGCTGTAGCTTCTCGCCATATTCTTTCCCCACCCGTTGTGTTTTCCTTCAGCAAAAGGGACGAAACCCTGAAGGTTATTTCACCGAGAACTATTCCGCTGGCTGTCGTATTTATCAGGTCGTTAATGGATGGATGTTCAGCCTCCATTGCAAGTTCCCACATCAAACTTCCTGCAAATGGATAGGCAATTGATTTCCAAAAACTCAATCCGCTCGACCTTGCGGCTGTATGTGAAAGCGCCCCGCTATAGGGATGAAATAAGTAATTCATTTCAAAGCCATCGGAATCCCACACAAAGCCATGCGTGATGTTGTCTTTAACTGTTTTACATGATATTTTCGTCCAGCTTGGATTTCCCAGCGCATGTTTGTTAAGTAAAAATACAAAAACATTAGTCCCGACCGTTTCTACTGCCGGGACCAGATAAGGGTTGTATGATGGCGTGGCTGGGTTCTGTCTGTCTGTAGCCTCTTTGTTAGTGCCCAAAACAACAGAATCTACCGTAGCTGAATGATTGACCTGACCTATTAGGTCATGCGAAACGCCAACCAATAAAGTTATCAGTATAATAATTTGAAAGCGGCAATCTTTCATCGGGTCAATTCCAATATCCTCTTAGCATATTGAGGATATCCGACCGATAGTGATTCATGTTTACCCAGGATAAAATCCTCATATTCAAATCCCGGGGAGACGGTGGTGCCCATCAGGGCAAACCCTCTGACTTTCTGCAGGGAGGCTCCCTGCCATACTCCGCGGGGAACCACCAGCTGAACCTGCTGTTCGTTCTGAACATCCTGGCCCATAACCACCTCCCGGCCTGTCCCGTCCGGATAAAGCAGCAGCATTTCCACCGGGTCGCCCAGGTAGAAATGGATTATCTCATCGCTGTTCACTTTATGAATGGCCGAAAAGATGCCCGGGGTCAGCAGATAATATATCGCCGTCCCGAAGCAACGTTCGGACTGATACCGGGGCGGTAAAAGGTCTTTGCTTAGAATATCACCCGACCGGTAGGTCTCCCTAAAATGCCCGCCCTCGATCTCCAGCGGCTTCAGGTCCAGTCGTTTGATAATATCTTTTGGGTCGGTTATTTTCATGTATCTCGGCTGCTTAAAAATACAAGACCCCGCCGACACCGGTGGGGTCTGTATGAATTTTATATCTTCTCTATCTTGATCGGAATGCCTTTGAATACCGGGGTCTTTAATTTGGCGTCGTACTGGAAGGGAGCCAGAATATTCCCTCCGAAGTGCATCGGCATAAAAGCCGTCTTTTTGTAGATATTGGGGTTGGCCTTGATGATCGCCACCATCGAGCCGGCATCCGAGACCACCTTTGCCTTCCATCCGGAGCGCAGGCCCAGGTCGGCGATATCCTCGGGGTGCAGCTCGATATATCCCCCGGTGAACTCCCGGGCCAGGTGGTAGCTGCCCATGGTCTGTCCTTCATCGCCGAAGAGATGCGGATAGACGCTGCCCAGCTCCAGGTTGAACGGCAGCACCTCGCTTTCTATCTCGATAACCTTGAAGGGGTCCAGCTTTACCGCTTCGGGCTCCGGCATTTTCATGTTTATGCTCAACTTGCCTTCCATGGCCTTTGCCAGATATTCCAGAATGCCCTCCAAAGACCGGCTGTCCTTGCCAGGCTGACTGGCGGACTTGAAGGCCTGTTCTTTGCCGTCCAGGTTATAGAAACTGCCGTCATTTTCCAAAGACAACCGCCAGGGGAGAATTACCCCGGCTTTTTCGGAACAGTCGTTGGGGTAGGAGTCTATAACTATCAGGGCCTCCAGCTGGCCCAGGGTCTTCTCCACCAAATCCCTTCCCGGCAGCGTCTTCAGGGGGTCCTCTCCTATCAGGATCAGTCCTTTGATGCGTTTTTTGCCGATGGCTTCGATTATCTCCATATAACTCAGGCCGTCCGGCGAATTAAGGATCCGGCCGGCGCCATAATCGTTGGCCCCGTTCATCACCGGAAGCACCGATAGCCTGTCTTGCATCAGCAGGGCTATGTCCAACAGAGCGGTCCAGGCCTCAAAAGCCTCCGACTGGTGCAGCAGATTTTTCCCGAACAGCAGGACCGGGGACTTGGCCAATGAAAGGTCCTTAGCCAGTGCCTCCAGGTCGGTGTGGTTGACCCCCGATCCGTCCAGCAACTGTCCCGGCGAAAGTTTGGAGAGATTCTCCTTCAGCTTGCGGAATTCAGGATCGGCTGATTGGATGTTGTATTTTTCCACCAATTGCTTTAAAAGTGCTGTCAGCACGTGACCCTCACGGCCCGGACGAGACCACAGGAACAGACCGGCATGTTTTGATAGCAGGTTCCTTTGGCTGTCCAGCACCGCCAGCTTGGCCGAAGGCCCGGGAATCAAGTGGGTCAGGTCGGGAGAGACATAGGGCCGGTCCTCTTCCGGCTTGCACCGGGAGAGCACCCTCTGCCCCAGGATCGGATTGTCCTCCAGCAGATTGGCCCCGATCACCACTATCAGGTCGGCCTGGTCGAGGCTCTGGGTATCAGCCTGATTGGGAAACTTTGCCGGCACGGCGCACAGCCGCGCCCCGCTGTCGTAATTCTGGGTCTCCAACACCGATTGGGTAAAAGCTTTGACCGTATAAGCCTCCCGGTTGGTCAGCCGGGACGAGGTAATGATGCCGATGCTGTTCTGTCCGTATTTTCCCCCGACCTCCTTTAGTTTTTTGGCCGCGGTCTCCAGGGCCTTGTCCCAGGAAGCCGCAGAAAACCCCTGACCGTTTCTGGTCATCGGTTCAGTAACCTTCTTATCGGCGGTCAGTAGCTGATAACTGGTCCATCCCCTGGCGCATAACTGGCCCTGCCCGATATAATGGTTCTGGCTGGCCGTCACCCCGTTTATCATCCCATCCTGCTCCACCAGGTAAAGGCCGCAGCCGCAGCCGCAATGCGGACATATGCTGAAATTATGTTTCATCGATCCAACTCTTGCTTGTTTTATTTTGCTTTTAACATTGATCCTTTTGCTCCGTTGCCGATGCTAGGGCAAAGTCCGTTAGTTGTCTTTATATGCCCGAGGGCGGCCAGCAGGAACTTCTTCAGTATGGTATCTTCATCTGGTCGGCCATTTCGGAAAATGCCCGGAAGTCAATACTGCCGGCATCAGCGAAACGGGAAAGCCCCAGTTTGGTAAGTATTTTTTGATCCTCCGGTTTGGCGGGATCCAGGGCCAAAATGGCGTCTTTAATTTTGTCGTCCATTTCGGTATGGCCACCCTGAAGGGACGCCAGCACCCAGTTGGGCACCGGCTGGCCGGTCGCCAGGATTTTGTAACATTTGGATAGGCTGTCATTCCATTGGGACTGGGGAATGAGGCCGGCCGCGAAATCGCCTTTCTCCAGGCCGGCCAGCATCCGGTCCAGCTGTCCGATGGCAACCACTCTCAGATCTCGTTCCGGATCCATCCCTTGGTCAAAAAGATATTTTGCCTGGGAGAGGTAGCCCTCTGTCGACTGCCGGGAGGCACAACAGACTGCCCGGCCCTTAAGCCGGGAGACGTCGTCTATTCCCTTGGCATATGCCGCAAAAGAGGTGATTATCAAACCGCCGGTCTCCGTGGAGCCGCTCTGATCACGGCCTATGGCCAGGGCCACTGCGTTCTTGGTCTTCTGCAGGGTCAGAAAGGTCAGGGCATCGCAGATCACCAGCTGGGCCCGGGAATTTTCTATGGCGGCTCCGAAACTGGCTATGTTCTCGGACGATATGTACTGTACGTCAAAGCCGGTCTCCCGGGAAAGCTTGTTCAGCAAAGGCAGGTATCTGGCGCTCATGACGGCCGTGGAATAAGCCGGCAACACCGCTATCTTAACCGCCTCCTGGCCGTACCTCCCCTGGGGCAGGTTCCCGCAGCTTGTAATACTAAAGACTAAAAATAAAAAATAAAAAACTGACGGGATTAGCCTGGCATTTCCGGTGGTACAGATTTTCGCTTTTTTATTTTTGATATTTGATTTCAGCGTCGTCATTTCCACATCCCCTCCCGGATCGGCCCTTCGGCGGTTGCTTCGGCCTGGACCTTCTTGGGAGCCAGTCCCAGGGCCACCGCCACTCCGTAGAGGATGGCCTCGGGCCGGGGCGGGCAGCCCGGTATATAGAAGTTGACCGGGATCACCTTGTCCACTCCTCCGGTGACGTTGTAGGTGTCGAACCATAGGTTGCCCCCGCAGCCGCAGGAGCCCACCACTATCACCAGCTTGGGGTCGGGAATGGCGTCATAGGCCCGCTTGAGCGACGGCAGGGCCTGCCGGGTGACCGGACCGGAGACCAGCATGATGTCGGCGTGGCGGGGGGAGCCGGCCAGCTTGATCCCGAACCGCTCGGCGTCGTAATAGGGGGTGATGACGTCAACGATCTCGATGTCGCAGCCGTTGCAGGACCCGGTGTTGATGTGGTAGATCCACAGCGATTTGGTGAACGCTTTGGCGCAAAGTTTTTTTAGAAACATCGTACTGCCTACTTGTATGTTATGCTTTGGGGATACATTAGTGATGCCATTGTGAGATATTTACGATAGACGATGGAGCGAAGCGATGTAATTATTCAGTTTGACGGAGAGATTCTTATGTTTCACCGAATAGGTGCCAAGCATTTCATCTGAAACGTATTTCATCCTATGGCTAAAAACCAGATGGTGCTTGGTTTCAGCCAATGAGCCACGGGCAATGATGCAAAAATGAATCCGTTCTTTATAGGTATACCTGCCCCAGCCCTCGGCAATATTGGCGCCAATCGAGTTTGATGACCTGCGCACTTGCGAAGTCAAATTATATTGCTCCTCTTTGGGAAACTCTGCCGTAACTTGATACACCCATTCCGCCAGGTCCAGCGCCAGTTGGTATATTTCTAGATCGGTGAAATCCTGTATCGCCTTTTTTCTTTCACTACCTTCCATTGTATCACTACCGTATCACCATTGTATCACATGTTTTTACTGGAATATCACTCGACTTTTTTGTCATTCTCCGCCTTGACCGGAACGAACTCCCCGCCCTTGACCCTCCAGATGACATACGGCGCGGCCTTGATGTCGCCCTTGTTATTAAAATCCACCTCTCCCATGGCCCCGTAGAACTTCTGGGAATGCAGCACGCTGACCAGCGAATCCCCGGCGGCAATCCCGGCCTTTTCGATGGCCTGCAGCAGCACCATGGCGGCATCGTAGGAGTAGACCGAATACGGCCCGATCTCGCCGTAGCGGGCCTTGAAGGAACCGTAGAACCGTCCGGCCTCCGGCATATCCTCCACCGCCGGGCCGAAGGTGAAATATGTGCCCTCGGTGGCAATGCCCCCGGCCTTTAAATAGACCGAGTTGGCGATGGCATCGCCGGCCATGAAGGCGCTTTTGAGTTTCCGTTCCTTCATCTTCCGCACCAACACCGCCCCCTCGGGATAGCTGCCGCCGAAGTATACCAGATCCGGCTGGATGCTGATCAACGGGTCCAGTACTGCGTCATAACCGGGTGCTTGCCCGTCCTTGACCGGCTGCAGCTCGGCCTCGGCCACGATCTCAACTGCCGGAATGGCGTTTTTGCCTCTAGTACCGATCGGCAGCTGTATCGAAGCAGTGATCAATTTCGTGAACTCCTCGGTAAGCCCGCGTCCATAGGTGGTGCCGTCGTTGAAGACAGCCACCTTTTTGATCTTCAGGTTATTAAGGGCGAAATCGGCCGCCACCTGTCCCTGCTGGTCGTCGCGCCCGCAGGTGCGGAACACGTTGGCAAATCCCTGCTCGGTGTATTTAGGATTGGTGGAGGACGGGGAGATCTGGGGCAGCATCCTCTGATTGTAGATGCGGCTGCCGGCTATGGAACAATGGCTGTTGTAGTGACCTATCACTCCGCAAACGCCCTGGTTGGACAGCTTCTCGGCCACGTTATATGCTTCCTTCTCATCGGCCCGGTCGTCGCCGGCTATGATCACTATCCTTTTGCCCAGCACTCCGCCCTTGGCATTCCATTCGGAGACCGCCAGCTGGACACCGTGCAGCACATCCTGCCCGGCCTTGGCCTGCTCGCCGGTCAGCGGCCCGGCCACTCCGATCTTGATCTGCTGGCCGCCCGGCCCGCAACCGGAGAATACAAGCGATATCAGGACGCCTGCTGTTAAGAGAATTGCAGTTGATTTTTTCATTTTATGCCTACTATATGTATGTTTAAAAGGTTTACTAAAATACTACGGTCTCGGACTTTTTCTTAGCCCTGAATTTATTTAAAAACCAATATTTGATACTTTCCAATTTTTGGAATAACCCACGCGGGCCAAAAACAAGCAATTTAAAATCATCGGATTTTATATAAATATATTCCGGCGCATTTTTAAACGTTTTGGTCGGTTTTATGAATATTTTTGCTTCGCAGTTCATCTTGATATCTATTGGCCGGTTTGTAGTTATCATTTCGTGTAATCGTGGCCCCCAGAAATTAATTTCTTCATTTGGCAACAGCCATGATTTACTTTTATCATTATAATCAATATAATCAATTAAAGAATCTGACCAAGGAGCAACGAAATCTTCGGACACCATATTTTCTTTTAATGATATTTTCGCACCACACAAGCATCCAATATCTATGGTATCTCTGCTTATATTTTTTATATGATAATACAGAGGAAGTAAATGCCCGGAGATTATTTTTATTTTTTTAGGTTCATACCCATCGGGGACCGGTATTATTTTTAAATTATTATTACTTGGAAAAGCACGTTTGCCGATCCTTAAACCACGTTTAAAAGAATATTCCTTTAAAAAAAATGCTTTGGAGGTATCATCATCCAAAATGCCTGAAATTTTTATGCTCCCTTTCGTTTCATCATCTATCATATTAATACTAGCTTGCCAAATATAAATTGTATCCGCCCAAACTGTTGTTTTCCGCCCATTGATTTTCTTTATTATTTTCCCGCCTTGTGCATTTACTTCAAATTGCGCTTTCCTTATATTATATTTTGTTACGATTTTTACAGTTATTGTATCGCCTTTCAGTGAACCGCCTTCGATGCCAAATTTTATCCATTCCCCAGCATTAAAAAAATGCCGTTCGAACGATGGTGTCGGTTTCGTAGCACCGCAGAGTGTAAATGGTATAATACAATAGCCAAGCAATATGGTATTTCTTGCAAATAATGCAATCCTTGATTTCATTTTATTTCTTTCCCTCATGCGCATCAGATTATTCGAAACAGTGAAGGTAATAATCCTTCTTTCCTTGGTAATCATCGTTCCGGCCCTGGTAATAACCTTCCTGACCAAGGAAATATTCGTTCCAACCTGGGGGATAAGCTTGCTTACTATGGTAATATCCTTTCTCCCCTCGGTAAGAACCTTTCCAACTTAGGTAATAACCATTCTTACTAAGGTAATATTCAATCTTACCCAAGTAATCAGCGATCTTACCTGAGTAACATTTCTCACAACCTCAAACATTCCAAAGAATTACCGATATTAAAGAACTGCTGGCTTTTTTGACCTAAAACGTCCGTACCACGCACTAACAGTTTCAAACCTCTCAAACGTTTCAAACCATTTCAAACTGTTAAGGAGGTCAACCCCCGATCAATATTCTCAACACGCACTTGGTGGCGCTGTCCAAAAGCGGATGCATGATCTGGGGAAACACTCCCAGCACGATGGCCGCGATGGCCAGAAGCACCATCCCCACCCACATGGCCGCCGGCACCTCGGTGGCGGTGGCGGCCTCGGCCCCCACCGCATGGACTTCCTTCTCCGACCAGAAGATCTTATACCCGGCCCGGAAAAAGCAGACCAGGGTGAACAGCGAGGTGATGATGCCGATGATGGCCGCCCACATCAGTTTGGCCTCGCCCAATGCCAGGAACAGGGTGAACTTGGAAACGAAACCGTTGAACGGCGGCATCCCCGAAAGTGCAAACACCCCCACAAAAAAGGCGAAGGCCGTTAGGGGCATTTTGAATTTTACTTTGGATAGCTCGGATATCTTGCGCTTTCCGGCGGAATAGATGATGGCTCCCACCGCCAGGAACAGCAGTCCCTTGATAATGGTGTGGTTGATCAGGTGCATCAGCCCGCCGTAGATCCCCAGGTAGGTGCCCATGCCCAGGCCCTCGATGACATAGGCAATCTGGGCCACCGATGAATAGGCCAGCATCCTTTTGAGGTCGTCCTGGACCATGGCCATCATCATGCCCACGATCATGGAGATGGAGCAAAGGATGGCGATGAACAGGGGGATGGTGCCGTAATGCGGGGCGAAAACCGAGATGGTCCGGGCCAGGGCGTAGGCCCCCACCTTGATGACGATGCCTGACAGCAGGGCCGACACCGGGGCCGGAGCCTCGGCGTGGGCGTCGGGCAGCCAGGCATGGAAGGGCACCAGCCCGGCCTTGGTGCCGAAGCCCACCACCATGAAGGCGGCGGCCAGCAGAACGATGTTGCTGGGTATCTTGGTGGCGATGGTCCCCAGTTCGGTCAGTAGCAGCACCCGGGAGACCGGCAGAAACGGGGTGGCCGCCGAATACAGCAGCACCGATCCCAGCAGGGCGAACACCACCCCCACCGTCACCAACAGCAGATATTTATAACCCGCCTCCAGGGCCGGTTTGTTCCAGTGGAAGGTCACCAGAAAAACGGTGGCCAAAGTGGTGAATTCCAGGGAGACATACAGCATGATGATGTTGTTGGTGGCGCAGGTCCAGTTCATCAGTCCCAGGAAAACCAGAATCTGCCCGTAGTAGGTGGTCATGCTGGTGTAGGGGTGGGCCTCCTCTATCTCGGTCTTGGCCCCGAAATACTTCATGGAGTAGACCACCACGATCACCCCCATCACGCTGGCCGCCAGCTCCATCAGGGTGGACAGCCCGTCCACATAGAAATTATTGCCCCACCAGGTGAGCACCTCCCCGTTCAGGACCCGGACGGTCATCATTACGGCGATTAACAGGGTCAGGCTTATCCCGGTCAGCGCCAGGCCGTGGCGGAAGATCTTTCCCAGCCGGCCCAGGGCGAATATCAGCCCGCCGAACACCAGCGGGACCAGGAATACCAGTAGGGGCAGTATCGACACCGCCGTGGGATTGATAGTTACAACCATATACTTGCTCTACTTTATTGCTTATTAAGCTTATTAAATTATCCTGTCGCTTCGTTTGGTCATTGAGACGGCTTCCCCGACTATCTGACGAAGCAATCTAAAATACCTGGATCGCGTCGTTTGCCTATCTAATGATGGTCTTCTCGCGATGACTGACTTGTCATTGGCACTGGGCGGCCATGCTGACCAGCTGCATCCTGGTGTCCTTGAGGCGCGAGGTCAGCACCTGCAGTATCAACTGTAGCATCTTGATCCCCGTCTGAGGTTCATCTATGCACAGCTGGTAGACCTTCTGACCCTCGGCCACCAGCACGGTGACATCGCTGACCGCCCGGGCCGAGGCGGTGCCGCCGCTCTGCACCAGGTCGAAGGCGTTGGACCATTCGATGATGCGTCCCGGGCTGAGCTCCATGGTCAGCACCAGCCGGTCGGCGCTTTCGGAAAGCCGGGTGGCCACCTCCACCGCCACCTTGCCCTCCACCAGGACCATCATCTCGGTGCTTTCGGCGCGTTCGGGGATCATGGCCTGATCGGCTTGGTATTTTCTTTCGCTGAACAGCGGGGCCAGTTTTTCCAGCTCGGCATCGGAGAAATCGCTGAAAAAGTTCAGCTTTTTCAAAACATTTTTGTCGGCCATTTTATTGCTCCTTCTCTATCGTTTCAGGCTGGACAGCTTCATGGTGTCGGCGCTGCCGAAGGCCTTGTAGATGCTCTCGGTGAGGAACAGCAGCATCACCGCGGCAACCACCACGTTGGAGACTATCCCCAGGATGGTGGTCACCGGAAGCTTGGGCACCAGGGTCACCAGGGCCAGGTGAACGCCGTTCTCTATCAGGTGCAGACCGATGATTATCTTGACCGCATCACGGTGGACCACCAGCACGTACAGCCCCAGCACGAAGATGGTGAAGGCCAGAGCCAGCGACGAGCGGGCCGGCTCGATGGTGGCCTCCACCGTCGGGGCAATGAAGCCCACATAGGTGCGGATCATCTGGTAGAAGACGATCAGGAATACCGATAGGATTATGAACGACACCACGAAGCTCACCAGAGGCTTTACCTCGATGAACTCGGTGCGTTTGATGTGCCACCACAGCAGCGCCGGGATGATCACCACCTTGGTGATGAAGGTCAGGGCCGCCCACCAGTACAGGGTGTAGTTTTGGCTCTTCTCGGCGAAGGCCACGATGATGAACGACAGCAGCAGCGACTGCACCAGCAGGAACAGGGTGGCGGTCTTCAGATTACGAATCTCGGCCGCCCCCACCGAAGCGATGAAGTGGCAGGCCATTAAAGTTGTGATCAGATCACCCATAATTTCTTCTTGATAAAAGCTTAAATAATGTTTGAGAAGTTAAACGATATATGACGGGCACTGTTTGAGATGCCTGCCTCTTTAAGGCAATCGATGATATTGCGTCAGAGATGTCCATCTGAAGGTCTGGCGATGTTATGCCCTCAGCGATCTTTCCAATGCCAGAAGTTTGAAATATAACTTGTCCAACAATGGTTCTGCGCCTTTAAACTCCGCCGGGGAAATATATTTTCGAGCGACGCCGATTTTCAGATTAGCTATTGTTTCCACCAAAGACCCGACAGCAATATTGACGTAATGGGCAAAGTCCTTTTTGGTGTGCTTGCAGCTTCCTTCAGCAATGTTCAGGGCAATTGAGGTTACGGATCTCTTGCCTTGCTGTTTCAGGATATATTCTTCGGACTTGGGATACATCTCCAGCAAAGCGTACGCTTTATCAAAGCATTCCAGTGAAATATTCCACACTTCCAGTTTCTGAAACTTCAATTCCATACTCACTCCATCCTTTCGTATACACAATTAATCGTCATCATGCCACCCTGTCTGGCATTTCAGACATCGCCAAACTTTCTAATTGCACTTCTCAAACGCCCTGCGGTCGTTACGCTCCCGTTCCATTGCGGAATCCCACCGTCATCATCCTGTCGATGATGGTCTGGGTCTCGAAGCACCGGCCGCAGCGCTGGCAGGTCCCCATGTAAACCTCGGCCGAGATGTGCATGTCGTTGTGGACATCGTTGGTGGCGGTTTCGAATTCCTGGGTCATAGTGATGGCCTTCTCCGGGCAGACGTCGGCGCAGCGTCCGCAGTAGGTGCAGCGCTCCAGATAGAAGTCCAGCTTGCGGACGGCCTGGCGGTCGGTTACCACTATCAGCCGCGAGGGGCAGACATTGGCGCAGCCGGCGCAGCCGATGCATTTACTGACGTCTATGGTCAGCTTGCCCCGGAAGCCATCCACCGGAAGGGCCTCGATGTTCCTTTTTAAGGGATAGGGAAAGGTGACCCGCAGGTTTTTAAAGCAGATAAGGGCTTCTTTTAGTTTAGATAAGATCATACTAATGTTTACAATTTGTATGTTTACAGTTTACTGTTACCTTAACTATTGGGTCGCTTTATACTTTAACCCCTTAATGTCAGTATTACCAAGGTATTTCATTAGGCTGAAAATTAAACGATTTATCTCTTCTGCTAACAGATAAACCTTGTTAAAAACATCTCCCGTAATATATTTTTGATCCAGTGCTGCATACAACTGGCTCTTGACTTCACCCACAGATCCTTTGGCTATCGATAAATACTGTATGAACTCTTTCCTGCCACCCCTGTCAAATCCTTCTGCAATGTTAGACATAATTGAAACAGCGGCCCTTCTTATCTGATCACGCAAACCAAAGTCTTTGGAAAAATTTCCATTCTTGGTAATTTCATAAACCAATCTGGTCAATTCTCTTGCTTTTTGCCAAGCGGTGATGTCTTCAAATTTCTTAAACGTAGCCATATAAACATCTCTATATGATTACTGTAAACTACCGAACCGTAAACTTAAAACTCTTATTACGCTCCCACCAACGCAAACACCAGTCCCACCAAAGCCGTCAACACCACTCCGAAATAATAGATCATGGCCTGGTCTATCCGCAGGCGGGGGTTGACCACGTCCACCAGACCGACCAGCAAAATGACCACCAGTATCTTGGCGATCTGGGCCAGCACCGCCCACAGTCCGGAGAGGCCGAAGGTCCATGGAAAAAATATCTGCACCAGGATCAGGGAAAATATCAGCTGCTTGATGATGAAGCCCCAGCGGTACAGGGCGAAGGTCGGCCCGGAGATCTCGATGAACGGCCCGCCCATCAGCTCGCCCTCGGCCTCGGGGATGTCAAACGGCAGTTTGGACAGCTGGGCCTGGATGCCCAACAACAGCGCGATCCCGGAGATGATCATGGAAAGCGAGGTGCCGGAGGACTGCTGGTAGAAGGCCATGTCGGAAAAGCGGAAGCTGTGGGTCTTCAGGGCCGCCGTGATCAGGGCGATGAACAGCACCGGCTCCACGGTCAGGGAGGTCATCATCTCCCGGGCAGTGCCCAGAAAGGCGTAGGGCGAGCCGGAGTCCATCCCGGCCAGCATCACGCAGACCGAGGCGAAACCGATCATATAAAGAAACAGGATCATATCGCCCCCGGCAAAGGCCGCGCTTCCGCCCACCGGCACCAGCAGGCCGGCCAGCAGGACGGCCGCCAGGCTCAGGTAAGCCGGCACCGGCCCCAGCATGGAATGGGACGAACGGACGTTGTCCTTGCCCAGCAGTTTGAGGGTGTCCCAGTAGGGCTGCAGCAACGGCGGCCCGATCCGGGAATGCACCAGGGCCTTGAATTTGCGGAGGATGCCTTCCAGCAGCGGGGAGAGGAACAGCAGGGCCATTACCATTATTAATATTCTGAGCATCAAATTACCCTTATTGTTTGAAATGTTCCTGGTTTGAAAAAGTTTGAACCGTTATGCTTGCTTGTGCTTTGCGCCTTTAATGGGCGAGGTTTTTAGGTACGTTATCAATTTTGCTATCATAATTGAAAGCCCGGCAGCTTCTTCTCTTAAAGTTTTACCCTCAACCTCGGTCAGAAACATCAATTCCTGAGCGATCCATAAATGGCTCCTCAACTCCCCGCAAGACCCCTTGGCAATATAAAGATACTGAATAAACTCCTTATTGTTTTCCCTTTCGAACCCTTCGGCAATATTCGCCATAACAGAAACAGCCGCCCGTCGCGTTTGATCGACCAAGGGATAATCCTTATGATACTTTTGTACGTCAGCAGCCGCATAAATTTTTAGTGTCAACTGCTTGGCAATCTGCCATATTTTCAGATCTTCAAAATTCTTTACCGTCATCACACGCCTCTTTTCCAATGCCAACCATTTCAAACGCTTCCAACAGCTTCAAACCGTTTCTAACTATGCTTTGCCGTCCAGCTCGACAACTCTTCCTGGCCGTATATCCTGATCTTCCCGGAATCAACATCCACCACCTCCATCCGCTCGGTGCAGGAAAAACAGGGATCTATGGAACCCACGATGATCGGCACGTCGGCCACCTGCTCGCCCCGGACCATGTCCGGAATGGTCGGCAGGTTGGGATAGGTGGGGCAGCGCACCCTCCAGCGCTCCGGCCGGTTGTTGCCGCCGGTCAGCAAAAAGTGGACATCCTCGCCCCGGGGAGCCTCCACCGCCGAAATGGCGATGCGCCCGGCCGGGATGTCCTGCCGGATCTCGGTGATGATGTCGCCCTCCGGCAGTTCCATTAAAGCGTCTAAAGATTGATTGACGATCTTGAAAGACTCCAGAGTCTCCAATATCCGGACCACCGTCCGGCCCCAAACGTCGTTGCTGTCGGCGGTTATCACCTTGAAGTCCACCGCATCGTAGGCGCAGTAGGGATGGTCCTTGCGGGCGTCCATATCCAGATCGGCCGCCCGGGCCACCGGGCCCACCGCCGCCCACTCGTGACAGCCCTCCTTGTTGAGGATCCCCACCTTCTCCAGCCGCATCCGCAGTGTGGTGTCGTCCTTGACCGCATCCAGCACCGCCAGCCATTCCTTCTCCATATTGTTCATCTTGGTGCGGATCTCGGGCACCAGGGTCCGGGGGATGTCGCGCCGCACTCCGCCGATCAGGTTCATGCCGTAGGTCTTGCGGTTGCCGGTGATCTTCTCGCACAGCCACATGATGGGCTCCCGCATCCGCCAGGTCTGCATCAGCACGGTGTCGAAGCCGATGATGTGCCCGGCCACCCCCAGCCACAGAGCGTGGGAATGGATGCGCTCCAGCTCCAGCATGATGGTCCGGATGAAGTCGGCCCGCCGCGGCACCTTGATGTCGGCGGCGTGTTCCACCAGCTTGCAGAAGGAGACGTTGTGCACGAAGCCGCAGATGCCGCAGATCCGCTCGGCCATGAACGGTATCTGATTGTAGGTCAGGGTCTGGTCGCCCAGTTTTTCGATTCCCCGGTGGGCGTAGAACCCCCGGTAGTCGACATCCACCACCTTCTCGCCCTCCACATAGAGCCGGAAATAGGTGGCCTCCTCGAACACCGGGAAATACGGCCCCATGGCCACCACCGTGGTGCCTGGAGGATTGTCCTTGAACTTATAGGCCTGCTCGGGATGGGACTCCGGTTTTTGGCTGTAATCAAATTCTTTGCGCAGGGGGTAGACCTCGGCCGGCCAGTCGTCGGCCAGTATCAGCCGCCGGGGATCGGGATGGTTTTCGAACTGTATCCCCAGCAGGTCCCGGATCTCGCGCTCCGACCAGTTGGCCCCGGCAATGACGTTGGTGATGGAGGGTATCCTGGGGGTGTGGGGATCGGCCGTCACGTCAAGGGTGATGAAGAAATGATCCTTGTCGAAGGTGAACAGGTGGTAGACCGCAAAGCGCTTTTTGATGTCCCGCTCGTCGGAGCCCACGCTGACTAAGTATCTGGCAGGGGTCTGGCGGTGCAGTATCTCCACCGCCTGCACCACCGCCTCCGGCTTGACCTCCACCCACAACTGATCGTGGATCGGCTCGGTGGATCCCATGAACCCGGCGCCCAATTTGGCTTTCAGTAAGCTTAGAATATCCTGTTTGGTCATTGTATTCCTGATAGTTTAAGAGGTTGAATTGGTTGAAGCTGTTGCAGAGGTTTTTGGGCACCTCTTGCCTTTAACTTTAGTGTTTAGTAAGTATGTGATAAAGTTGTACACCATCGTGGAAATCCCTGAAGCCATTTCTCTGGCTTGCGTATGTTGTGCCGGGGTTATGTATCCCCTTTCTTGAGCAAATATCAGGTGGCTTCTCAGTTCTCCGCACGAACCTTTTGCAATAAACAAAAACTGAATGAATTCTTTGTTGCTGCCTCTTTCAAACCCCTCGGCAATATTGGCCATTACCGAAACTGCTGCCCGTCGCGATTGATCCATAAGGCTTTTGTCGCATTTAAAAGTATTTGTTCCCGTTAAATCGTAAATCAAGTTAGCAAGATCTTTGGCCTGCTGCCAGATTTTTAAATCTTCAAATCTCTTGACGGTCATAGTTTAATCCCTTCAACCTTTTAAACCAGTGCGTCTTTTCAACATATTCAACCTTTTAAACGGAGCCCAATAGCTGTCAGCCTAGTTAACATCTCCCCAGTTGAAACTGATCCCTCCGGTAAAGCCATATCCGGATATGTCATCCAGCGGTTTCCCGTACAAGTAGTTTGCCTCGATGGGAATGGATATCAATTTACCGAGTTTTATTTCAAATCCTCCATTCACGCCAAAGCCCACCTCCGGATCCTCGTTATTCCCCGTTATGCTCAGTCCGACATAACTCAATTTATATTCCTCGGTGACGGAATAAACATTGGCCTGGAGATATGGGAAAAGTCTTTCTCCGATATTACCCGGGTTGTACCGCAAACCTATCCCCACACCTCCGGCGGTCACTTCCCCCTTAAGACCGTTGACTTCCTCATCGCTGGTCCAGGCCCGGATATCCACCGCCAGGTCAACATTTTTATCGAAGGAGTAGCGGTAGTTGAGATATTGGCCTGTTCCCTGGCTGAGGTCGAACCCCGGCAGCTTAAAATCCCCGCTGGTGGATTTGAAATATCCCAGAAAACCCAGGGAGATATGGTGCCGCCCCAGGTTCTCACTGAATTTTTTCTGGTTCAGGGCCGCAGTCACCACCTCATCGTCGCTTTGAAACTGGGCCTGGGCCATTCCGCAGAGACTGGCAAGAAGAATCAGAACGGATATTTTTTTCATGTTGCCCCTTATAAACATTTTAACCTTTTCAACTTTTTAACTTTTTTCTAGATTCCCGATGGATTTAACTCCACACTTGATGCGGAACAGGAATAACATTACCTTGCCTTTTTCATAAATCATGTTAATCCTGTCAAGGGTTTCTATCCCACCATGAACATGATGAACAGCGCCACCGCCGCGCCCACCACCATCCACAGCAGATACCACTGCGGGAAACCGCTGTGGGTGCCGGCGAATACTTCCAGCACCTTGTGCCCCACGTAGACCAACGGACGGTACAGCCAATCGTCCACGTCTAAAATATGTTTAAGCTTGAAGGATTTTTTGATATTGGGCAGTTTCCAATGTGGGTAGACCCCCTCCTGGGTGTACTTGCCGAACCGGATATTGAAATGCTGTTTGAAGGTCCTGAAATAGCTGCCCGAATAATAACGCACCGCCTCCGGACTCTGCACCTCGCCGGAATACCACAGGTTGGAAACCGTCTGCTTGGCCCCACCGGATTTCCAGATGATCCAGGCCGCCAACCCCAGCACCGCCAGGGCGATCAGCACGAACAGCGGCTTGTAGAAGCCCACCAGTCCGGCGCCGAAATTAAGGGCCAGGCCCCACTGGCTGGTGTTTATTATCGAGGAGAGCTGCGGCCAATATGAGGGTGTTTGGAAGCCAATGACCGCCCGGTAGATCGCCTTGGCGATGGGCGCCACCAGCAGCCCCTCCAGGAACATCACCGCCACCAAAAGATACTGGGCGCTTCTCATCGTCCCCGGGACATCCGACTCTACCTTGGCATTCTCCGGCAGGCGCTGGCCCAAAAAGCTCATACCCAGGTATTTGACCATCATGGAGAGTGTTATCAGGCTGGTGAACAGGGCCACCAGGCCGCATACCAAGATAAGAGGCACGGCAAACCCGCTGTTCAGGGTGGACTGGTAGATGAACCACTTGGAGGCAAAACCGTTCAGCGGTGGGATGCCGGCCACTGCCAGCCCGGCCACCAGGGCGGCCGCCGCGGTATGCGGCATGTATTTGCCCAGGCCGCCCAGCCGGTCCAGGTCGCGATGCCCGGTCTTATACTGCAATGAGCCGGCCGATAAAAAGAGCATGGTCTTTATGGAGGCATGGTTGATGATGTGGTAGACCCCGGCCATCAGCGCGATGGTGGCCATGGCCGGGCTGATGGGCAGCAGGGCCAGGCCGGCCCCGACCGCCAGCAGGATATAGCCGATCTGCCCGATGGAGGAAAAGGCCAACAGCCGCTTGGCGTCCCTCTGGAACAGGGCGGTCAATGTGCCCACGAACAGCGACACCGTGCCGAAGCAGACCATGATGATGCCCCATGTGTAGGAGAAGTGCGACACCGGCAGCATCCCCAAAAAGACCCGGAGGATCCCGTAGATTCCCATTTTGATCATCACCCCGGACAATATGGCCGATATCGGGGAGGGCGCCGCCGGGTGGGCGTCGGGCAGCCAGTCACCGAAGGGAAAGACGCCGGCCTTGGTGGCGAATCCCAGGAAGAACAACAGCAATAATGTGTGCAGCAGGACCGGGTTGTCAGTCCGCAGCAGTCCCATCACCGGACCCAGGGCGTTGAAGTCGAAGGACTGGCTGTAGTGATAAAGGGTGTTGGCGGCGATGATGATCCCGGCGGTGCCAATGTGGGTCATCAAAAAATATTTGAACCCGGCGTTGACGTTGGTCTTGTTGCCCCATTCGTAGACCACCAGGGCATATGAGGTCAGGGTCATGAATTCCCAGAAGACGATGAAGAAGAACAGGTCCCGCACCACCACCACCCCGTACATGCCCAGCAGGAACAACAGCAACAGCGGATAGTAGCGGGCCAGCGATTCCTTGTAATGCTTCATGTATTCTATGGAATACAGCCCGGCGGCCCAGGAGACGATGGTGATCACCAGCAGGAAGATGGCCGACAACACATCCACCTTCAGCAGGAACGAAGCCCCCAGGCCGGCCACCTGGAATACCGGCTTGTCTAAGTTAAAGGTCCCGCTGGCCAGCACCTGCAGGGCTGTGTAGAAAAAGCCCAGCGAGGCCACAGTCTGGAAGAATAGGGATATCCAGCCGATGGTCCGCCGGGAATACGGCATCAGCAGGGTTACGGCAGCGCCCAGGAACAGCGTTGCCATGGAGAACAGAATGACGGTTTGAAGATTCATATTGTACTTTATATTAACTTACAATTTTTATAAATTCAGGATCAGCCAATAAGGATTTAAAATCCTCTTCTTTTTTTGCTTTTTCTTTGCATGAAGAATCTAGTTCTATTGCTTTAGCTAAATTTTCAAGTGCTTTTTCTCTTTTACCCATTAGAGAATAAACACACGCTTTGTTTAGCCAAGCATTGGCAAAATGAGGGTTTAATTCAAGCGCCTTCTTGTGGGCCTTAAGAGCTTCGTCATATTGTTTTAGATTGTTAAGCACAACTCCTTTATTATCCCAGGCTTCAGCATAATTTGGTTGTAATGCAATTGCTTTATCAAAAGCACTTAATGCTTCAGTAAATTGTTCTTGTTTGCTATATGCAATTCCTTTACCAACCCAGACTTCCGCAAAATCAGGCTTTATAACCAGTGCTTTATTGAAAACATCTATTGCTTCATTATATTTTTCGAGATTACATAGTGCTTGCCCCATACCCCCTAAAGCAGATGGATCATTTGGGTTCAATTCTATTGCCTTTTTAAAAGCTTCTAAAGCTTCCCCCTTTTCGCCAAGATTACCATGTGCATCGCCCTTACCAATCCAGGCAGGCATAAAATCGGGTTTCAATTTTATCGTTTGTTCAAAAGCATTTAATGCTTCCCTAAATTTACCTTTGTAATAAAGATCTATCCCTTTGGTAAAGTAATTTTTATATGTTAGTCTAATTCCTAATGTTTCTAGGATTTCTATTTTTTTACTATGTTCATTTAATTTTTCTTTTATTTCTTTTGGCGGTTGTATGTTTAATGGTCTTGGTTTTAACTCTTGCTCCAACGATTCTGCTTCTTCTTTTATCTTTTTAATGGCATTAGCATGTAGTTGAGCCTCAGTTAATGACTGTTTTATTTCTTCCGCACATTTTTGGGCTTCGTTTTTATATTCTATAATTTTTTGTTTTTCTCTTTCAATGTCCTCTCTCATTTCACGCCGGTCTTTCCAAAGTGTATAACCAGCAATACCAACCGTAGCCATAAGAAAAGCAAGTAAAATAGAAAACCCACCGAGCACCAAAGAAAAAGTTTTTAAGACAAAATCATAAAACTTAACCGGGTCGCTTTGCTGTTTTTCCGGGTGGTTCGTCTGAACGCAAACCGTTTCTGGCTTGGCTATGGTGTTTTGCTTTGTGCTTGGCTGGGTTGTTTGCGCATTAAGCGGGTACGCAAAGCAAAAAGCCAACAAAACAACAAGTATTTCAAAAACACAGTGGCGAGGATTCATACACTCACCTCTTTTATTTACAATAAACATACTACCAAAATATAAATCAGCGAAAATCAGCGTCCTATTAAATTCCTTTACCTTATTAATTTTATCAGCGGCAATCCCACCAGCGGGGCGATCACGCTCCGCCCAATCTTTTTTTTATTTCGTTCCTGATCCGTTCTGCGGCTTCCTGGGCGCGTTTGGCTTCCTTGCTGGATATATCGCTGGGCCAGTGCACCGGGTACCGGGCTTCTATGTAGAAATCCGTCAGGAATTCGCATTCTTCTTTCAGCGGCAACAAGGTTTCGTCTTTGGCCGCGCATACCCGCAACAACTCGGGCAGATTGTGAATTTTTCTGAAATCCAAATTATGGGCGATAACGAATGCTTTCAGATATTTCTCGGCAGATTGCTGAAAATGGAAACAGACTTGCGGCAAGAATTCGTCTCTTTCTTTGAGGATGAAATTGGCAAACCGGAGATCCTCATCCGCTTTACCAAGCCATTCCTTAACGATGCCCGGGTCAGCCATAAAGCACCTTCCCTTCCGCAAAAACGCACTTCAGGAACGGATCGCCCATCCGCAGCCTGTTTTCCAGTTCTTCCTTTTTGTAGATAAGATAGTCTACCGGCAAATGGCTTTCGATCAGTTTCCGCACTTCCCGCATCCGCTCCCGGCTGTTGACTGGCACATCCTGCTTGATCACCAAAAAATCCAAATCGCTGTCCGGGCCAAAACCGCTGCCTGCGGCCGAACCGAACAAAATTACTTTTTGCGCATGGTATTTCTCAACCAGCTGACCGGCTATTGATTCTATTTCTTTTTTTAGTTCTTCGTCTGACATGATTAACAGAGCCTTTCCATTTGAATGTTTACCTGCAAGGCCCGCCGAACTCGATGAAAGCATCTGGGGGTTTCCGGGTGCCGCCCCAACTTGATATTCCAATTGGGAATGTCAAGTTTTTAAATTCCTCCGGCGTAAGCTGGAACATGAAATCCTCGGGGAACCGGTAGAGATTCCTTTTCACCGCTTTGTTCAGGTTGAAGGTCTCTATGCCGTATAATGCAGCCAGATCCTTGTCAAACATCACTTTCTGTCCGCGGATAATTCGGATCAGCCGTTCAACCCGCTCGTCCGGGACAACCGCTTTCTGCCGGCCCAGGGCGTTTTCATTTCCGTCAACTTTCAACGCGACTTCAACCTTTTAACCGCTTCCCTCACCCACCGGGGGAGGGATCAAGGGAGGGGTCTACCTTATTAATTTTATCAGCGGCAATCCAACCAGCGGGGCGATCACGGTCAGCGCCTAATGCCTAGACTGATGGACACTTCATTGGTCGTTTGTTTCGGCGCCGGATAATCACCAGAATCAATGTTCCAACTGCTCCATAAGTAGGGAGAAGGAACGGAATTGTTCATCCACGAATGATCGAAACGGACCCTGGCAAAAAGGGAATTTGCCACGGTTGCTTCACCTATAAACCCGACGCCTTGGTACAAAATGCTTGGAGTATAATACCAGGGCTGATAAAATTTCTTGATGGTGTACCCGAGACAGACCATGTAATTTTGTTTCAATTTTAACACGGGACCGACGAACGCCTCCCGCATTCTGTAGCCGCTGCTGGGATAGATGTTTTCGGCAATGGAAAACGACGCCGTCAGCCCAAAATGAGACGTGGGATACAGAGTCTGCCGAAGAACCAATCCCTGCATTATAACGCTGTTGGATATCGGTCCTACACAAGCATTGGCCCAACTACTCTTCAGTGCCAGGCTACGGAAACCTGCTTGGATGTGCAGCAATCTACCTTTGGCCAGAGTGACGCCGAAAACCAAGTCTGATACTTTTTGCTCATAGGTTCCGGAATTTAACTGGGATCTTTTTGTCGCATACAAATATTCGCCGAAGATCCCATGCCCGCCCTCGCACGCCATGTAATCGACGGATAGGCCTAGCCCACTGCAAATGGGAAAATCGTAAACCTGTATACTACTGTGCTTTGCGGCACATTGGAATTTTTGAGGCCATGACAATTGGGCATCTGCACAGGTGCCGAGCAAACATATGGCAGCCGGCACATACAGGAATTTAAAACCCCTCCGCATATGTCCCTATCTTATTAATTTTATCAGCGGCAGGCCCACCAGCGGGGCGATCACGGTCAGGATCATTAATACGATCAATATAACCTTGGAGTTCATGGGAATATTTATGGCCTGGTTCACCTTGGCCGACGGCTCGCCGAAGAACACCTTGTGGGCCACGAAGAAATACCAGGCGAAGGCGATGATGATCTCGGCCACAAAGGGGATGATCAGGAACACCGCGGTCTTGCCGCCGATCTCTATGACCCCTTCCATCAGGAACAGCTTGGACCAGTAGCAGGACAGCGGGGCGATACCGGTGACGCCCAGGGTCCCGATGATGAAGGCGATGGAGGTCAGGGGCATGGCCTTGGTCAGGCCGCCCAGCTCATCCATGTTGCGGGTGCCGGTGGCGTAGGCGATGGCCCCCACGCAGATGAACAGCAGGGCCTTGGCCGGCGCGTGGCAGATGATATGCAGAATGGCCCCCTGATAGCCGTAGTGCGAGCCCATCACCCCCAGGCCGAGACCCAGGAAGATGTATCCCAAATGGGCGATGGTGGAGTAGGCCAGAAATTTCTTGATGTCGGTCTGGAAGAAGAACAGGAACAGCGAGGCCAGCATGGTCATCACCGCGAACACCGCCACCAGCAGGCCCAGCCCGTAGGAGAAGCCCACGGTGGCGATGGTGACCCGGGCCATCAGGTAGACCCCGGCCTTGACCATGGCCGCGGCGTGCAGGTAGCACGATACCGGGGTGGGGGCCGCCATGGCGTTGGGCAGCCAGGCGAAAAATACGATCTGGCTGGACTTGGCCCAGGCCGCTATCAGGAACAGGATGAAGATCACGGTCTTCATCTGGGGGGTCAGCAGGTTGATGGCGTCGAAGCCGAAACTTCCGGTGTTGACGAACAGCACGATTAGGGCGATAAGGAAGAAAATCCCTCCGAAGAAGGTCTTAATTAACGCTTCAAACCCGGCATCCAGCGATTCCTTGTTGTGATAGTATGAGATCAGGGCCCAGGAGCAGATGGTGGTCAGCTCCCAGAAGATGAACAGCTGCAGGAAATTGGCCGACACCGAGACCCCGACCATGGCTCCCAGAAATAAAAGATGCCACAGGTAGAACCGCCTCTTGCCATCCTTAACCGGGTGGAACTTGTTCTCCGGCGAGAGATAGTCCCGGGAGTAGAAGGTGACCAACAGCCCGATGATGGTGGTCACCAGCAGCAGCACCATGGACAGCGGATCAATGAAAACCCCCATAATCCCGGAGACATCCGGCAGCCACGGCCAGTTGATCAGCGGCAGGGAGAACCTTTGGCCATAGGCCAGCAGCACCACCAGCAGGGAAAGGATGGTTACCAGCGAGGCCACCACCGCGGCGAAGATATCCTGCTTCTTTTCCGGCAGCCACTGGGTTATCAAGGCCCCCAGAAAGGGCAGTATCAGCATTACGATAAGTATGGAACCTAGCATAATCTTCTATAATAGTATGGGTTTATATTTTTTGATCGTCATTCTGAGTCTAGCAAGCCGAAGAATCTTTTTGTCATCCTGAGAAATCTATCCGCCCGACAGGCCGAACGGGTGACACCCGTCATCCTTCAACCTGCATTGCTCCGAAGTTTACTCAGCATGACAATCGTACCGGGGTAATCTCACACAACGACACCAAGCATTTTCAAACATGGTTCTTGTGAATCTCCGTGCCTTGGTGTGAAAATATCCTAACGGCCCACAATTATTCCCGCCAGATTGTCAATGGTCTTCCTGACCTCCGGGCTCAACCCTTTGCCAAAATCAATACTTCTGGGCTGGGCGCCCAGTATTTTGACATCCAGCTCCGGCAGTTTTTCCTTAAGATACTTGATGAACATTAGCAGCGAAAGGTTATGGGTGGACACCGCTATCCGCTTGCCCAGCTGGTCGCTCTCCAAAAGGGCCGCATCGCCCGGCATCCCGCCCAGGGCCACCGCATCGGCTATCACCAGCCTGGCCGGAGCCATCCGGACTATCTGGCCCAAAAGATCCTCCGGGGTCTCCCCTCCGTCCAGCAGATTGACTTTTGTTCTTCCCGAAAGGCTTTTGACCAGCTCGGGCCCGAACCCGTCGTCGCCCCGCAGAACATTTCCCACCCCGATGATCAGCGAGTCGCTATTCAAAGAACCAAGATATTCAATCAGGTCGGACACGATAGCTTCCTTTGTTATACAATGGTTACACATTGAGACTACAATTGTATCGCCATCGTATTGCTATTGTATGACCAATCGTAATCCCGATCGTTAGAACGCCTCTTCGGCCAGCCCCTTGATCTCGGTGTAGTCGAACACCGGACCCTCGGTGCAGACGTACTTGTTCCCGATACAGCAGTGGCCGCACTTGCCCACCCCGCACTTCATATAACGCTCCAAAGTGGAGACGATCTGCTTCTCCGGCAAACCGAGTTTTAGAAGCTCGATGATCACGAATTTTATCATGATGGGCGGCCCGCAGGTATAGACCACGGTGTTGGGGATATCCAATTTCAATTTGGGGAACAGGGTGGTTACCACGCCCACGTTTCCGGTCCATTCCTTGTCGGCCACGTCCACCGTCTGGACCAGCTTCAGGTCGGTTTTCTTTTCCCATTCGCTTAACTGATATTTATAGACCCGGTCGGCCGGGGTCCGGGCTCCGTAGAGAATGGTGAAATCGCGGTGATCGGAACGGTGATTGAATATGTGGTCAATCATGGAGCGCAGCGGCGGAAGGCCGATGCCTCCCCCGATCACCAGCACGTCCCTGCCCTTGGAGTCTATCTTGTCCAAAAAGCTGTTACCCAGCGGCCCCTTGATGCCGATCTCGTCGCCGGTCTTCAGCTCGGCCAGGGCATTGGTCACCCGGCCGCAGGCCCGCACCGTAAAGGTCATCACCCCTGGTTCTTTGGGCGAGGTGGTCAACCCGAAGGGCGCCTCGCCGGCCCCGAACACCGAGGCCTCCACGAACTGCCCGGGCCGGGAGACAAACAGTTTGGCCTGGTCCTTCTTTTTTATTCTGACATCATAGGTGCGGGTATCCGGCGTCTCCTGCTTGATGTCGGTGATCTCGGAAATGTACGGTAGGTAGATATTGGGATTCATAATTCTTCTTAAGCTCTAATTTCTAATTTCTAAACTCTAAACAAATCCAAAACTAAAATGACAAAATTATTGTGTTTTTTCCACTATTGATCCGAAAATTTTCATCAACTGGGTGGCTTCATCGCAAAGAATTTGTCTTTCTTTTTCTATTTTCTCATTATCTGTTTCAATTAGATTAAGCCAGTATCTTGATTCTTTGGCTTCCTTGCGGGATATCTTGATGTGCATTAAAAAATCTTTACGGCTTAAGGCCTCATTGGCCTCTATGTAATTGGCTCCGACAGATCCGCTGGAGCGTACTAATTGTTTGATTATTTCGTTATTGACCACATCCTTTGGCAGTTTTCTTACAAAAGCGATAACAGCCCTAGCGAATTTTAATGTTCGTTCTTCAAGATCATACTGCCTGGATTTTTCTGTTTTTGTATTTGTATTTTGGCTTTCGGACATTGTTCAGGATTTCGTATTTAGGGTTTAGGGTTTTCTGAGTCCGTCTTTCTCATCCAGCGGATCACCGTTGGCATGTCTATCCCGCCGGGGCAGGCTATCACGCAGCGGCCGCAGCCCACGCATCCGATCACCGGATTCTTTTCCAGATAATCCATTGACACCTTGTGGTAGAACCAGCGTTTTCTCCGGTCGGCCCGGGTGGCTCTGGGATTATGGCCTGACACCTCGCGGGTGAACCCGGCGAAGTCACAGGTGTCCCAGCTGCGGTAGCGCATCCCTTCGTTCTCGCCCAGAGCCTTGTCGTCCACGTCAAAGCAGGAGCACATCGGACAGACATAGATGCATCCGCCGCAGCCGATGCAATAGTCGGCCACCTTCTGCCAGAACTCCGGCTTGAGATGCCCCTGATCCATCCGGCGCATGGCCTTGGCAAAAAAGCTGATGGGCTGCTGGAAGGTCTTTTCGGATTCGTTCTCCAGGGTGCGCCTGGCATGCTGGTCGCCCTCCTGGGCCGGAGTGAAATATTCCTTGAATTCATTGATAAATTCCTCGCCCTTGGGGCTGCCCACCTCGACAAAATAGCGGTCGCCCAAGTCGGTAAGCTGAATGTCAAAACCCTGGGCCAGGAAAGGGCCGCTGTCGGTGCAAACACAGAAACACTTGGGACCGGCCACATTGCAGCCGATGGTGATGAACACCGCCCTATTGCGTCTGGCCTCATACAGCGGGTCCGGCAAAGGGTCGCCCGATTTCCAGTCCGGGCCGGATTTGGTCCCCTTCCCAAAGAAGCTGTCGAAATAATTCACCGCCGACATATCGCAGGACCGGATGCCCCAGATCACCGCCCGCGGCATCTCAACAGGCTGGGACAGTTCCAGGCCGCTCTTGCTCTTCTTGTAGTTGAACATCTCCTCGATCTGGGGAAATACAAACCGCTTGGCGCCCAGATAACCGTTGATGTAATCCCCGGCCAGCTCCTTCTCGGACGACAGCTGCCCAAAAAAATTGTCCCCGTTCTCGCCGGCCATCGGGCCCCAGACCTCGTCGCCTTTCTTTATCAGGCGAGTCAGCAGCTCCGGCACCTTGGATTTGGCAAGTGAATAGTTCTTGTTTTGCGACATATGATATGATCCGGTTTATATTGTTTTTAGCATTGCACTCAACGGGCTTAACAAAAAGAGGGCCAATGACAAAAGGGCCCTTTAATGTAAGGCCATAATTTGTGAATTATTTCACAAAGACGACAAAAAGTCAAGCCCTTTTTATGTGCGCCGACAGGACAGAAAATCTTTCTTTTGTTATCTTGAGATCTTTGTGGAACTAATGAAAATACCAAAGAAAGAGCCTTAAAAACGATCTTCTCCGGAATTATTATTTCAAAATTCAGTGTTTCCTTGGTAAAGAGTATTTAAATAGAAGTCTCATCTTATCTGCCAGATCTTATGCATCTGTCTGATGATGCTAACCTGAGATAACATCTCCCCGGCCAGAGCCTGGTATCTGCGCACCGTTTGCATATCCGGGGCGGATTTCCCTTCGGCCGGCTGGAGGACAAGAATGATGTCCTTATTTATTTCCGAAATCATTCTGGCGGCCCGCTCAACTTCAGCTGGAACAGTATTGTCGCATATCACCATTTTGACAAACACCTTGGTCTGGGCGGTCTCCAAAAACCTTTTCTGCTCACCCCAAAGGTCTTTTCCGCAGGCCGAGGGGGGCTTGATGTCCATAGAGATGATATCTATCCCAGAGATAATGGATGCTAATTCCCGGGGCAGGGTTCCGTTGGTCTCCAGATAGGTCCGAAACTTTTTTTCTTTTAAGGTCGGAGTGATGGCGGAAATGAATTCCGTCTGCAGCAGCGGCTCCCCGCCGGTAAAGGAGACGAACTGCCCTGATTGAGTGATGGCATTTATTTTAGCCAAGACATCAGAAGCGTCCATCTCTATTGCTTTGCCGTCGTCCTTGGCCTGCGGGGTATCACAATAATAACAGTCCAGATTGCAACTGACCAAGCGCACAAAGGTGGTGGGATCGCCCAGATATATGCCCTCGCCCTGCAAAGAATGGAATATTTCTGTTATCTTGGCTTTCATGTTTGCCGGTATATTTTGAAATCGGAATTTTGGCTCTCCACCCTGATCCTTCCCTTGCTGATCAGGGCATTCCACGCGGCCTGCATCCGGAATTCCGAAGGGAGCAGAAATCCTTCTAAAAGCAAGAATTTCATCTCCATTTCAAATTCTTTGACCGGCCACTTCAGCTTGGGCATGGTGGCGTTTATCTGCTTCAACTCCAGACTCTGGGGATCGTACAGCAGTTCGCCGGCCAGGTCGCCCTTTTTGGCTTTTTGGGGTTTGAAGGTTATCTTTCCGGATTCCTGGTCCACCCGGAAATTGTAGGCCGGATCGGTCAACTTGGGAAGCTTTGAACTTTCTCTGCTTCCCTTTTTCCCCTCGCCCTTCTCCTCTTTTTTATCGGAGGAATACAGCAGGGAGTACTCCTGCAGTGAATCGCCCTTGAATTTCTGCCAGGTCCTGACAGTATCGGTCTTTTCTATTCCGCCCTGCTTGTCCAGCTTATGGACATAGGTAATGGTGTTAAAGCTGTAGACCAGTTCTTTTTGGGCCTTTTTCTGCTGATCCATCTTCTGCTGCAGTTTGATGAGGGTTGAATCCTGAGCAGTAACACTAATTGGCAATACTACCATTGCCAGAAAGCTATAAAAATTAAACATGCTTTTCTTGATAATTTTTTAAGGAAATGTAATCTGTTGTTTATTTGAACCATCGGCATTCATTATCCAAAGATACCCATTTCTGTCGTCCTCATGCGGTGCAATATAATAATCATGACGACAATATACGATTTTATCACCACCTGGTGACCAATCAGGGTCTATACCGCCTTCCGTTGTTAATTGTTTTTTGTTAGATCCATCAATATTTATTGTATATACATTCACCTTTTCACCACCTTCGAAAGCAAATTCTCCACAACTTGGCGACCAATCAGCAGTATAAACGTGTCCTGTTTCCGGACATATTTGTTGTACATTCCCGCCATTACTATCGGCAACATATATGTTAGTTACACTTTTTGTTGTATAAGATAATTGAAAATTTTTAGACCAATCATAATCTGCTATTGAAATTAATGGAATTCTTAGCGTATCGTCTGTTCCGTCACCATTTATAAAATGCAGGCCATTATAATTATCATGAAATGAAATTCTCTTTCCATCTGGTAGCCATTTTGAATAATAATGTGGGCCATCTGTCAGTTGCGTAAGGCTGTCTCCATTGGGTTTGATTTTAAAAACATATTCAAACGCAAAAGTTATCCAGTTCCCATCGGGCGTCCAATCCGGTGGGCCGCCAAAAGCCGACAGCATTTGTTTTTCATGTGTATTAACATCGACAATCCATAATTCATACTTATAACCATGTGATAGCAGCGTGTCCCTATGAACATACGCTATTTTACTACCGCCTGGAGACCATGCTGGCGAAGCATCTATCCAACCGTAAGCTATTCCCCAATCGCCATCATCATCCGGGGGTGGTGTTGGTTCTTTCTTGGAGCAATTTAAGATAGATAAACCCAATATTATGATACACAATAGTTTTTTCAAATTTTTGTCTTCCGTTTTTGTGAATAAAGGCCTGCTGGATCTTTCTTCTTGGTCTCACTAAACCCCTTGGCCCGCAGAAGGCAGGAATCGCAGGTCCCGCAGGGCTTTTCCCCCCCGCTGTAGCAGGACCAGGTCAGTTTATATGGTACGCCCAATTTATTTCCCAATTTTATGATCTGGGCTTTGGTCAGTTTCAGCAGTGGCGCGATGATCCTGATGGGCCTTCCCTGCCTACCTGCCCTGGTGCCCAGCCTGAAGACCTTTGCCATGGCGGCAATAAAATCCGGCCGGCAGTCGGGGTAGCCTGAGTAATCCAGAGCGTTGGCTCCGATCATCACCGCTCCGGCCCCGGCGGCCTCGGCCAACGACAGACCATAGCTGAGGAACAGGGTGTTGCGCCCCGGCACGTAGGTGGAGGGGATATGTGCGCCGATATCCTTGACCGTCTTGGCCTTGGGTAGGACGGATTTTTTGTCCAGCAGGCTGCTGCCCTGCCAGGGCAAATTTATGGAAATTGCCCGATACGGAACCCCGGCCTTTTTACACAAAGCTTTGGCCGAACCGACCTCGCGGCGATGCCGCTGGCCGTAATCGAATATCAGGGCCTGTGCCCGGTAGCCTTTGTTGACGGCCCAGTACAGCACGGTGGCCGAATCCAGCCCGCCGGACAGCAGGATCACAGCTTTTTTATTTAGGCCCATAGGTGGCCTTGCATCCTTCGCTTTCCCAAACTACAACGTGATAGACCTTGATCTTCTTGCTGCTGAATTTCAACAGCATCTCCTCGTAGATCAGCTTGGCGATATTCTCGGCGGTGGGATTGATCTTATCGAACGGCTTGATCTCGTTGAGGTGTTTGTGGTCCATCCGGGAAAGGATCTTGTCCAGGGCCGACCGCAGGTCGGTAAAGTCCACCACCATGCCGGCCTTGGTCAGTTCCAGGCCTTTCAACTCCACCTCCACTTTGTAGTTGTGGCCGTGCAGGTTTTCGCACTTCCCCTGGTAGCCCCTTAAGCTGTGGGCTGCGGAAAAATGCTGGACGGCGGATACGTAGTACATAGTTTCTCCTTATGTCGTGATTTTAGTGATTAATTTCTACATTTTGTCATCCCGAGCGCCTGTCCCGATAAAGACAAGAAGCTTAACTATTGAAGGAACACGTCGAAGCAACACAGATTGAGGGATGACCCTGTCACCCTTTCGGCTTGCCAACCAATATTGATTTCTCAGAGTGACAGTGGTCTCGTCATCGCGAGAAGACCGCTTTACTTTACAACTGAAGCGAACCAAAGCCTGGATTGCTTCGCTTGTCGATTAATCAGCCGACCTCGCAATGACAGATCCGTTATTTGTCATCGCAATTATAGCTGGCGGACACGTTAATGGCAATACCCCCCCGGGCATTGAAGAATCCCGTCACCTCGCAACGGCGCGGTTTGGCGATCTTGACGATGTCGTCCAAAATTTTATTTACCGCCTCTTCGTGGAAGATCCCCATGTTACGATAGGACCACAGGTAGAGTTTTAATGATTTGGATTCTATGATCAGCTTGCCTGGCATGTAGTTGATGGTGATGGTCCCGAAGTCCGGCTGACCGGTGATGGGGCAAACCGCGGTGAACTCGGCCGATTCCAGCACCACCTGGTAATCACGCTTGGGATACTTGTTGGGAAAGGCCTCCAGTTTGCCGCTGGGCTTGGTGATCTTTTTACCCAATAATGTCAATCCGTAGTTTTTCTTTGGCATAATGTTTCCTTCGTTTTTTATATTTATCGAATATTATTTAACCACCACTAATTTCTTGATAGCGCTATTTCCCAGGGCTTTCAAGACATACAGGTAAACGCCGTTGGAAACCTTGCGCCCGTTGTTGTCCGTGCCGTTCCAACTTACCTTATTCAAACCGGCATCGCCTTTGCCATCCAGGCTACGGATGATTTGACCGGTGATGTTGTATATCTCCAAGCTGTAATTGCCGGCCTTTGGCAGGTTAAACGCTATCTTGGTATTTCCCTTAACCGGGTTTGGCTGGTTCTGGTTCAGGCTCAGTTTGCCGCCATTAACGGCAATGGGGGTGCCGTTAATTCCCCCCGGGATGCCAATAATAACCCATACTATATTGGAGGTATCACTATAACCCTGGGCATCCTTTGCCAACAATACATAACTGAAAGTGTCCACTGGTATATGTGGAAATGGCCAATCATCAAAACATCTGACGGTATCTTGGCCGGCCCAGTCAACTGTATCTATGACCCTAAACTGCGACCAACTGCCGGCCACGCCCTGCCTGCGCAATAGAAAGAAACTGTCCACCGTAGCATCAGTAGATGAACGCAGCCACCATAAAGTAATCGGATCGGCGACTGGGAAGCTAACCACCGTCAGGTTTAAATCCGGCGGACTTGGTGGATTGAAAATAGTGCTGTCGGCTTTATATACTGCATAAACATTGTTGTGGTTAGCGCCGATTGCGGCATACACACCAACCTGATCTGGGGCGGTAAAAATGGTCGAATCCCAGTTGGCGCCGCCATCGGGGGAGCAGAATGACTGGGTGCGTGTATAGTTGGTGTTGAGCACACCGCAAATAGCGATGCTATCGCTGGGAGTGGGTCCGGTGAACGCAACCGAGGGCCAGGCATAGTAGGGTGCCGGCACAATGATTTCGAACATCCATATGCCGCCCCACAAGCCGTAGCCAATGCCGCCTTCGTCAATGTAGCCCGAAATGGTAAAAGCGTCGCTGATGATGGAATGATAGACTATCATCGGATAGCCGTCCGAGGAAACATCTATGCCCGGGAAACCTGCCCTGCGAGGGGCCAGGTTGGCTTTTACCCCGACGCCGCTGCCGGGAAGATAGTAGTTGTAGCCGATGTTGCGGAGGGGGCCGTTATTGGCGCCGACCGGGCCATAGGTCCAGGCGCAAATAATGTTCTGGGCTGCATCCATGGCAATACCCTGGGTGTTGCCGGTGCAGGCCCAGTCATAAGCGGTGGTGCCCATGTCCTGCACACCGATGGTAGTATCCAGACCGCCGAGGTCCATGTCCACCTTGGCATATCTCAAGTGCAGGGTATCGTCAGCGCCCACTCCCTGGATGTTGGAGCCGGGTGCCCGGGAATCGTCGGCGTAAAACAAGTGGATGCCGTTGATCGCTCGTTTGGCTATCTTGGGATACACTTGGCAGGAATCGCTGGGATACAAGGCCTGGATGTAATTGGAGACGTTCACCGCTGATCCCCAGGTGGTGCCGTTGTCGGTGGAACGGGAGATGTAGATGTCGCCCTCGTAGACATTCTCCCAGCCGGGATAGCCACCCATGTAATAGTCGCCCCAGCTTACATACAGGTCCCCATTGTCGGCCACGCACATGCCGGTCCATCCGTGGAATACCAGGCCGCTGTCCACCGCCACCACCCCGGTGGCTGCGGACCAGAACCAGGTATAGCTATAGCCGTTGAAGTCGTTGCCGCCGGCGAACGAAAACACAGGGCTTCCATCGGCCTTGATAGCAACCTGCGAAGGGTTGAACAACACCCATTTGCCGGAGGCCGCGTAGTTGAAATTGGTAACATTGACGGGCGTGGTATAGGTCACGCCAAAATCGGTGGACGTGGCAATATACATATTGCTGGTTAAAGTGAAGGCCTTGGCGCCAGTCTTTTTTGTGTTCAGCCGGGGAGCATAGCTGTCATTAAAAGCAAAAGCCGATGCTGTCATGGCCAGGACCAATGCAACGATTAAAACTTTTTTCATGAGTTGGATTCCTTTTTAAGGTTTTAAATTAGTTGCTGACCGGCATATTTGTTGCGCCGTTTTTTTTGCTTAATCAGGATTTTACCTGTGCCGGTTTTCACCGGCTTTATTCAAGATATTCTCACTTCCCCGCTGTTCCCGTCCACCGTGATCTCGTCCCCGTCCTTTATCTCCGCCGTGGCCCGTGACCCCCACCACCTGGTAATCCCGCTTGGGGTACTTGTTGGGGAAGACCTCCAGCTTGCCGCTGGACCTGGTGACCTTTTTACCCAATAATGTCAGTCCGTAGTTTTTCTTTGGCATAATTGTTCCTTATTTTTAATATTTATCAAAATATCATTTAACCACCACTAATCTCTTAGTAGCGCTCTTGTCCAGAGCCTTCAATGTATACAGGTAAACGCCATTGGGAACCTTGCGTCCGTTCTTATCGCAGCCGTTCCAGCTGATCTTGTTCATACCGGGGTTGCCCTGGCCTTTCAGGACGTTAGTTATCTGCCCGGTTACGTTGTAAATGGTGATGGAATATCTGCCAGCTCGTGGCAAGTTGAAAGAAAACTCTGTATTTCTGCTAACCGGGTTGGGTCGGTTCTGGTTCAGGCTCAATTTGCCGCCATTAAATGCAATGGGAGTACCCTTAATTCCCAAGATACTATCGCCAACAATAACCCATACCATATTGGAGGTATTGCTATAGCTCCAGGGACTTTTTGCTAACAATACATAATAGAAAGTGTCCACCGGGGAATATGGTAATGTCCAGCCATCAGAGCACCTGCCGGTATCTTGACCAGCCAAGGCAACTGTATCCATGGCCATAAACTGCGCCCAACTGCCGGCCTCGCCCACCCTGCGCAATAGAAAGAAACTGTCCACGGTGGCGTCAGTGGATGAACGCAGCCACCATAAAGTAATGGAATCGGCGGTTGGCGCGCCAACCGTCAGATTCAGAGTTGGGGCATCATAAGAAGGAGGATACACGACGCTGTCGGCATAGAAAACCCCATAAATACCCAGCTTGCTGGCGCCAATTGCCGCATATGTGCCGGATCCTTCGAACCGGGGAAACCCTCCGATGATTACCGATATTAAAGGAGAGGTCCAGGCCGGTAAAAACGTATAATTTACATCGGCGATATTTCCTCCGCAAAATGCCACGCTATCCGATGGGTTCCCGCCCGCGTCAATGGCGCTGCCAACAAATGTCACCGATGGCCAGGCATAGGCAGACAGTAATACAGTGTCTTGGGTGGTCCACAACCCGGTGCCTACGCCGCCCGTATCAACTATCGCGGCACCCACTAAAACGCCGTCCAATAAGGAATGGTAGGCAACGCAGACGGCTCCATTCACGTTTGATACATCTATGCCGGGGAAACCGGCCCGCTGAGGAGCCAAGTTATTTACCATTGTTCCAGCGCCGGAACCGGGTATATAATAATTATAGCCGATGTTCCTAAGGGCACCGCCGGGACTAGCAATAGGTCCATATGTCCAGGCGCAAGCCGCCTGCTCTATGCTGTCAATAGCAATACCCTGGGTATTGCCGGTAATCGCCCAGTCGTAAGCGGTCCAACCCATGTCATTGACGCCCACCGTAACGTCAAGCCCGCTTAAGTCCAAGTTAACCTTGGCATAGCGCAAAAACACGGAATCCGCAACGCCAATCCCCTGGATAAAGGAGCCGGGAGACTTGGAGTCATCGGCCCAAAGCAAATGCACGCCCGATATTGCCCGGCGGGCCAGCTTGGGATATGTCTGGCAGGAATCGTTGGGGTTTAACGCCTGGATGTAATTGGAAACGTTTACCTTGGCGCCCCAGCTGGCTCCGTTATCGGTGGAGCGGGCGATAAAGATGTCGCCGGCTGTGGTATTCTCCCATCCCGGATAAAAGCCGCCATAATAATCGCCCCAGCTGACGTAGATATCGCCGTTATCGGCCACGGCTACGCTAG
Source organism: Candidatus Edwardsiibacteriota bacterium (assembly GCA_020053305.1). GTDB lineage: Bacteria > Edwardsbacteria > AC1 > AC1 > EtOH8 > UBA2226. Next base: position 45,838 of record JAGVNJ010000006.1, read on the forward strand.
ACCAAACATGCATGCTGGTGCTGCTGTCCACCACCACCAGGCCGGTGGCCGCGGACCAGAACCAGGTGTGGCTGTAGCCGTTAAAATCATTGCCTCCGTCGAAAGCCACTACCGGATTGCCGTCAGGTTTTATAGCTATTTGTGAGGGCACACCCATAAGCCATTTACCGTCCAATCCGTAGCTGATAAAGTCGGTAATTTTTGTCAAATCGCTATAGGCCTGCCCTCTATCGGTTGAATAGGCGAAATAAATGTTGCTTATGGTGTAGACTGGTTTGGCCTCGGCTTTTTTAGAGGGCGGGTGCGGAGCAAAATCATCCGTTACAGCATGGGCCGCCATTGTAAATACTATCAGCAACCATAGGCACAAAATCAAACTTTTTTTCATGAGTTGGATTCCTTTTTAAGGTTTTAAATTAGTTGCTGCCCGGCATATTTGTTGCGCCGTTTTTTCTTGTTTAATCAGGATTTTACCAGTGTGATTTTCCCCGGCTTTATTCAAGATATTCTCACTTCGCCGCTGTTCCCGTCCACCGTGATCTCGTCCCCGTCCCTTATCTCCTTGGTCGCAGCATTCACCCCCACCACCGCCGGAATGCCGTACTCCCTGGCCACGATGGCTCCGTGGCACAGCGCCCCGCCCACCTCCATCACCAGGGCCTTGGCCAGCAAAAACAGCGGGGCCCAGCCCGGCTCGGTATAGGGCGCTACCAGGATCTCGCCCTTTTTGAAAAGGTGGGCCTGCGAAGGATCCCGGATGATCCGGGCTCTGCCGGTGGCCCGGCCCGAAGAGGCACCGACCCCGCGCAGGACATTCCCTTCCTGGGCTTTTTTATTGGTGTCCCGCCACTGCCGACCGTCGCTGCGGATGATGAACGGCGGATCGGAATCCACCTGGCTCTGCCAATCGTCTTTTCTTTTTTTAATGAATGCTTTTATATTTTCGACGTCCGGAAACCGGCCGTTCTCGATATCTTTTATCTCGCTCACCGTCAGATAGAAAATATCCTGCCGGTCATCCAGCAGTCCCTTTTCACAATAGCGGCGGCCGATCTCCAGCACGATCCGGCGGCTGCCGGGAAAGCACCGTATCCCGTAATATTTCTCGTTCTCCCGCAGGGGCAGGCAGTCGTGAATCACATCCGCCATTTTCTGAAAAAGCCATCGCCTGACAGGAAATATTCTGTCCACTGGACTTTTAGACAGGCGTTCTTTGGCGGTTTTTATCAACTCCTGACGTTTGGCCACCGACAATTCGAACTGTTTAACCGGATCGATGTCGTCCGGGCCGAATTGCAGATAGTTCTTTATCATCTGGTAAACATAGCTGCGGTCCTCCCCCCAGCTGGGATAGCCCATGTCCAAATCCTTCATGCCCCGGTGGCCGTACCTCTCCAAAAATCCGTGGACCCTTTTCAGATACTCAATGCCGTCTTTGGTCGGCTTCAAATTGCTTTCGATCTTTTCCACATCCTCAACATTCGACCGGCGGAAAATATCGCTGACAGTTTCCGGCATCCGCGAAAGCTTGAAGAGCTCCAGGGCCGCCTCGGTGGCCTTGTTCCCCTTGATGCCGATCATCAGGTCCTCGTATCTGAAACCGGGCCATTCGCCGGTCAGCCGCTTGATGACATCAAATGCTATAATGGCCTTGCCGGCGATGAACAGCAGGGGGAAGGCATACCGGGCGGTGACGAACCCGAACAGCCGGGCCTCCTCCAGCAGGTCCAGGTTGGACTTTCCCTCCAAGGGAGTGGCATCATACCGGTCGGCTAAAACCCAGTATTCGTCGCATTGCCGGTAGATCTGTTTCAGGCTCATGAACCAGGGGAACCTCAGATAGCAATTTAGGGCGGTGGCCGCGACGGTCATCTTCTGCCAAGGATTTATCGGCAATACCGCCGGCTGCAGATCTCCGTTATGATAGGCCTTTTCGAAAAAGACCGTGGCCTCGTGGTCTATCCGTCCCATGATGGGCCGCATGATCCTGCGAAATAACGGGTGGCCATAGAGCAGGTTCATGTTCCAGTAGGTGCGCCCGTTCACTAGGTCGATGATGTGGCTGTAATGATATATCGGTGATCCTGGGTCCATTCCCCAGATGGCCTGGTTGATGGCCGGGACCAGAAAATCGTTGAAGAACGACCAGCTGAGTGGCTTTAAAGGATAGGGCATGTTCTCCCGGGTGTTCCAGTTGGACCAGTAGACCGGCGTATTTTTAAGGATCTCCCGGGTGGCGGTATTTCCCCAGATGACCGGGAACGGCGGTTGGCCGTTTTTTGACGCCGTGATGTTGCGCGACTGCAGGATGTAAATTTTATCTTTATAAAAAGCCCATTCTATATCCTGGGGACAACCGAACAGCTTTTCTATCTTCAGAGCAATTCCGGTTAATTCCTTTATCCTATAGTCCGGCAACAACTGCTGGTTGCCAGACAGATCCCTTTCTATTTTCAAAGAGCCTTTGTTGATGGTATATTGATCGGGGTTGATCTTTCCCGACACCAGCTTCTCTCCCAAGCCCCCGGCCGCGTTGATCTGCATAACATCATTATCACCGGTGGCCGGATCGGCCGTAAAGGCCACCCCTGAAATTTCCGCCGGCACCATCCGCTGGATGATCACTGCCATGGCGGCATTATCATGTCCAATGCCGTTCTTCTCCCGATAAATGATGGCCCTCTCCGACCATAATGAGGCCCAGCATTTTATTATTGCCGTTAAGAGACCATCCGCACCTTTTATATTGAGATAGCTCTCGTATTGTCCGGCAAATGAAAGGCCGGGCAGGTCCTCGGCCGTGGCCGACGAGCGGACCGCCAGCAGGTCGGCATCATTGAAAAGCGATCTATATTTATTTTTTATTTCCCCGGCTATTTCATCGGGAAAGGATATTTTGTCGAATAATACGGATATGGCACAAGCAATGTCTCGGACTTTTTCCGCATGACCCGGATCAATGTTCTTTAAAAGATCCCCCAGTTCTTTATCTTTATGTCCCGGAACCAGGGCCTGCCGGTAAGCCTCGGTGGTCAGGCAAAATCCGTCCGGGACATTGAACCCCGAAGACATCAGCCGGGCCAGGTTTGCCGCCTTGTTGCCGACCCTTGACAGGTCCTTGGCCGTAATATTTATGATGTCCATTATCAATTTATTCGCCAAATCTAATTGTTCAACTTCTCCCATTCCGAACGCAGGATGCCCATCATGATCACATCATGATATTTGCCCTCACGAAACATCTCCTGCCGCCTAATACTCTCTTGCTTAAATCCGCATTTGCTGTAACTTTTAATACCCCGCTGATTGAAATCAAAAACAGATAGTCTGATTTTGTTTAGATTCATTTCTGTAAAAACAAATTGCATCAGAATCCTCATGGCATCGGTTCCGTAGCCTTTGCCGCGATAGTGTTCCGCACCGATATATATACCGACGTCGCCAAAACGGTTCTTCCAATCAACAAAACCAATTCCGCATCCCCCGATATGTCTGGAATCAGCTATTGTCTCAATGGCAAAGGAATAAGCATCTTTACTTGCGCTGATGTTCTCGTAGAACTTTTCCTCGTCTTCCAACCTTAGAGGAAAGGGCGCTCCAGTCACTAGATTCTTTTTCACATCCGAATCGTTTATATATTCCAAAACCCGGGGAATATCATCTTTACGGTAAGCTCTTAAACGTACTATTTTCCCGGCATACATAATAATCACTTCTCCCATTCCGAACGCAGGACGCCCATCATGATCACGTCGTGGTACCGGCCCTCCCGGAATATCTCTTGCCGCAGTGTTCCTTCCTGTTTGAATCCGCATTTCAGGTAACTTTTGATGGCCCGTTGGTTGAAGGAGAACACCTCCAGCTTGACCTTGTTCATGTTCATCTCGTCGAAGATGAAGCGTAGTAAAACCCTCACGGCATCTCTGCCATACCCCTTGCTGCGGTACTGTTCGTCTCCGATGAATATGCCCACCATGGCGCAGCGGTTCTTCCAATCGACCTTGTTTGTCCCGCAGCCTCCGATGTATTTCGAGCCGTCCAAAGTTTCGATGGCGAACGAATACATATCCTTGAAGGCGCTCAAGTCATTGAAGAACTTCTCCTCGTCCTCCAGCTTCAGGGGGAAGGGTATCCCGATCACCAGGTTCTTTTTCACCTCGGGATCGTTGATATATTCCAGAGCCTGCGGAATATCCTCTTTTCGATATGCCCTTAAACGCACCTTCTTCCCGTCGAACATGAGCCCTCCTTCAATCGGATTTTATTTTTTACTTTTGGTTTTTATTTTTTTAACGAAGTGAACATCCCTTCCGGCCTCCCGGTAGCCCATGGCCTTATGAGCCCTGTAGCTGCTCATATTACCGACCCAGGTATCCGAGCCCACATGCGAAAAGCCCCGGCTGACCGCCCAGTCCTCGGCCTCATTTACCAGCACCCGGCCCACACCCTGCTTGCGGTACTTGGGTTTTACATACCAGCCTTCGAGATAACCAACATTCTGTCGCCCCGCCCCGTCGGCATAGTTGCGAACCGAGGCCTCAAGGAACCCCATCAAGTCCCCGTCGGGCGATTCTGCCACCCAGGCTGGTTGGTCATTCCTGTCGGCAAGAATCTCCGCTATTTCCTCCCTGTGTTTTTTAGTCGGACAATCGGGCCACAATGCCCGCCGCATTACAAGCCATTCGAGGAGATCGGCTTTTCCGACCGGCCTGATTCTAATCTTTGATTTATTATTCATCCCAGTTTGTTATTTAAAGATTATATGCCGTCCAGAAACGATGCGATGGCCACCCAATAACCGCTATCTCCGCTGAGTGAATTATGGTCCGCCCCGGCAAATTCCCTCACCGTCACCTTCCCGCCCCATTTTTCGGCCAGCTGGTAGGATTGCTGGGGCGGGATGGTCCTGTCCCCGGCGGCAACTATCATCAACATGGGCGCTTTTATCTGCGGAGCCCGCTCGATGGAGTTGAACTTGTATTTAAGTATCAGCCCGGCCGGTAACAGCGGGTAATGAACTTTTGCCAGGGCCTTCAGGCTGGTGTAGGGCGAAACCAGTATTACTGCGTCATATCTTTTGTTTTTTGCCAGATAGGTGGCCACACCGGTGCCGATGCTCCGGCCCATGATCGCGATCTTGGGTTCTCTGATATCCGGCCGGCCGATAAAATGATCATATATCTCTATCGCATCGCTATAAAGCGATCTTTCGCTCACCTTCCCTCCGCTCTGTCCGTATCCCCGGTAGTTGAGCAGGACCAGCGACCAGTCTTTTAATTTTACTGCATCCTCGATCAAATAAGAAACCTCCTCGGCATTGCCGCCGAAATAGAACAGGATCTTCGGCCGGCCGGCGGAACTGTTTTTAACGAACCAGCCCTTTAAGATTACTCCGTCTTTCGCCCTCAGACTTATTTCTTCAACATTATTGTAGTTCTTCCTTATGCCTTCAACCTCGGCCAGGCTGATCTTCTGGGGGTAAAAGATCATGGTGTCTTGGAAAAAATAAAAGAACACCAGCAACAGGCACAATAAAAACAAAAATAGCACCGAAATTTTCAAGACGGACAACAGGGCCGGATTCATTATAACAACTCCTCGTCTTTCCGCGCCGGATCACCGACTTTGTATGGTTTTTAGTTCATGATTGGTATTCGGCGGCTAAAATGCCGTAGTGTATTATATCTTCGTACTTGTCCCATTTCTTTATATGCTGGCGCATTTGGCCTTCCTTTTTCATGCCGATATTCGACATGACTTTCCCCGAGGCCGGATTGCGGCTCAAGTAAGAAGCAAATATCCTGTTAAGCTTGGCCTGCCGGAAACCGTAAGTCAATACTTTCTTGGCGGCCTCGGTACAATAGCCTTGTCCCCAATACTCTCTGGCGATCCAATAACCCAGTTCGGCTCTTCCATTTTTACCGTCAACACCCAAAGAAATGCACCCCATCAGCTGGCTCGAATCCTTCAAAGTAACGGCCCAGGCAACTGAACCGTTCTTTTGGTATTCATCCCGGCGCGTGTTTATCCATTTTTCGGCGGCACCCTCTGGATAAGGGTGTGGAATATTTATGGTAGTATCGGCAATCTCGCGGGTTCCAGCCAAACGTTGTACCTCTGGAGCATCATCCAGCGTGAAGGGCCGCAATATCAACCGTTCCGTGGTCAATGTTGGCATCAGGTTCATAGGGCATCAAAATTGTTGGGTTTGTTTTTATCTAAATAGGTATGCACCTTGGCGGCGTAGCCGTTCTTTAAGGGAATGGTCAGAAAGAAGAATAATTTGTCACCCATATCAAAATACCCCTTGGTGTTCCTGCGCTCTTTCTGGGAGATTTTTAACGGACATCCGGCATGGGGTTTCCCGGCGGCGGTGATGTCAAAACATCTCTTCCCGACGATCTCCCCGGACTCTTTGAACTCATCCCCGAAACGCTTATTATGCCAGACGATCTTCATGTCCTTGTCAAGTATCATCACCGCCAGGTGGGGCGAATTCAACAGAGAATCCTTCAGCTCACCGAGCAGTTCATTGATCCTGTTATCCATGCAACTCCTTTATTGTAAAATCGCCTCAGATATCATAGGCTATCATATTCGAAGCGCAAAAAGCAAGCCGAAATTTGGCTTGCTTTCGCTTTGGTTTAATAATCCGGGCGCAGCCTATCGGAACTTCCGAAAAGCCCTGTAGGCCAGGGATACCGCCATGAACCCCAGTATCAAACCGCTCAGGAATGAGACACCGTAATGCTCGAAAAACCCGATCCCCGGGCGGCCCCGTACCTGAATAGTGCGCAGGACCGTGATGGCTACCGCCAAGACCAGGCCGGAACCCCAATAAGTCCATTTAAGAATGGGAGCGATTTTCTTAACCTTCCCAGAACTGCCGGGTTTGAACTTTAAAAAATAATAGAGGATCACCCCGAAGCCGATGGCAGTGACGGTAAGATGAATGATGTTGTGAGCCGGTATGTCATGGACCGCTCCGAAAATACGGAGGGTAAAAAGATGCTTGGCCAGGAAGGGCGCCGCTTTCCGGAATAAATGCAAGGGGTGGGTAAAAGCGTCCAGGAAAAAATGGGTCAGCATGCCGACCAGGGCGGAATAGGTGAAGACTAGGAAATTCCTGGGCGTTGCTATGGACCATTTATCATCGGCCATTGAATAAAAACGGCTGCCCAGGGATTCCGGCAGACAATGTATCAGAGGTTTTTTTACCACATAATGGAACAGCACCGCCGTCAGGAACACCAGCGGCAGGTTGAAATACAGCGATCCCAGCAGGGTGTGGCCCGGCCCCCGCAGCGGATAGAAGCGAATAAAGAACTCGAAATCCGGGGCCATGCTGCCCACCACCAGGGCGGTCAGGCTGAAATATTTCGGCCATCTGGCCTTGATGGGCAGGACCAGGGCTGGATGTGCGGCGGTAAATGGCATTGATTATGCAGTTTAAAGAAAATAATAATGATGGTTGGTTACTAAGGCTTGGCCCGGATCGGAAGAAAACAACTATCTGCGATAAAAATATCCGCTGATAACTAATAACGAACAACTATCATCTATTGTCATTTCCCGATACAGAATTTTTCGAATATGCGGTTCAGAACATCCTCGCCGATGGTCTGTCCGGTTATCTGGCCCAAGGCTTCAATTGCCGCTTTTAAATCGCTGGCCAACAGCTCATAGGACAGTTTCTGTTCCAGGCTGCTTTTCACGGTTTCCAAATGTTTCAGACACTCCTCCATCAACTGCACCTGTCGGGCATTGGCCGCCGCCGCGGCCCCGGGATCTATGCCCTGCCCGTCGGTCAATTTTGACACTAACGATTTTTCCAGTTCCGAAAGGCCTTCTTCGGTAACGGCCGAGATCCTCAGCCATGATTGATCGAATTTATTATTGGAATATTGAGGTCCATCGCATTTATTGACCAGCACCAGCCGGGCGTATTTCCCTGTCTCGGCAATAAGTGTTTCATCCTCGCCCGTAATTTGCGCGGTGCCGTCCAGCACCAACAAAACCAGATCGGCCTGCTCCAGCTTGCCCCTGGCCCGGCTGATGCCGTGAGCCTCGATCTTATCGAGAGTGTCCCTGAGACCGGCGGTATCGAACAATCGGATGGGGATGCCGCGGACGTCTATCCAGCCCTCCAGCACGTCGCGGGTGGTGCCTGGCGTCTCGGTGACGATGGCTTTTTCCTCTTTGAGCAACATGTTGAACAGGCTGGATTTGCCAACGTTGGGCTTCCCGGCTATCACCACCCTGGCTCCATCTTTTAGAACCAGGGCGGCCCGACTGCCTTTTAATAATTGCTTGACCTGGCTCTCCGTCAGGTCAATTTTTTGAACGAGGGCCCTCGAATCTGCCGGGGGAATATCCTCCTCGGGAAAGTCTATCATGGATTCCACCAAGGCGGCCGCATCCAGCAGGCTCTCCCTGACGGCGGCCACCTTGCGGGAAAGCCCTCCGGAAAGCCGTTCCAGCGCGGCCCGGGCTGCGGCTCCGGTCTTGGCATTAATGATATCGCACACCGCCTCGGCCTGGGCCAGGTCTATCCGGCCGTTAAGAAAAGCCCGTAACGAGAACTCTCCCGGCCGGGCCGGCCGGGCGCCGGACGCCAGGACCGCCTCCAGCACCGCGCCGGCCGATGCCGCACCCCCGTGGCAGGTGATCTCCACCATCTCCTCGGCGGTAAAGGAATGCGGCGGCCTTAAAACCGCCAGCATGGCCTCGTCAAGCTGAGCGCCTCCGGCATCAACAATATGTCCGTAATGTAGCATATGGCTTTCCATGGCCGATGGTCTTACCTTCCCGGAAAAAACAGCCTCGCCGATATTGATCGAATCCGGCCCTGATATCCTGACCATGGCCAGGGCGGCCGGCCCCGTGCCGGTGGCTATGGCGGCTATGGTATCGTTTATTTTCATAATTCTTCTTAATAGATCATAGATCCCGGTAAAGGGTAAGAATACTAAAACCTGGGCTTAAAATCAAGGAATTAATATCTGCTCCTTTAAAAACGCAAGTTCTTATTATTAAGCAATTTATTTTATCAATAATATTGACATTTATTGCCTGAATGTGCTAATCTATGATATTGGGGTTGTAGTATTTTATGTAATTTTTCCATACAATCCAACGGAGCATTTGTCCCTCAATCCCTTCTTGGAGACGGACCATGAAAAAATACCTATTGATCACAATATCCCTGTTTCTGGCGCTGCCGACCGCGCAGGCCGCCCGCTTCCCCCTGTTGGGCGGCCCGGGCCTGATCCATCTGCAGTCGGCCAAGTCCGGGCAGGGTTTTGGCTTCAGAAGCTTCAACGCCATCACCAATTACGGCAGCCAGAAAGTGTCCTATCTGCCGGGCAGCGATAATTCGTATAACGACCTGTGGAGTTACAACCTGGTTAATTATTCGCCGATGGATAACCTGGCCTTTATGGTGGTCGGTCTGGCCCATGCCGAGCAATGGAGCATAACCAGTCCCGGGGGAGACAGTCTGGACAACACCCTGGGCTGCCCCGGCGATTTTACCATAGCCGCCAAATACGGCCTCCAGCTTTATGACGGACAGGTGGACCTGGCGGCCATGCCGATGATCTCCCTTCCCATGGATGAAAAGAAATTTCAGGATTCGCCCTCGCAGACCGGGAAGGTCGATTTCGGGGGAAAACTGCTGACCGACATTGCCATGGACAAGACCAGCATCCTGGTCAATGTGGGGTTTTTCACCCGGGGCGACCAGCGGCCACAGGTCCCGGCCGGGTTGGGCGTCAATTATGAAATAAACAACCGGTTCTCGGCTTTTATGGAGACATCTACCGAACTGCGGATCGGCTCTCTAAAGGATTCCCTGCCCGATTCTATGATCCTGTCAGGACGGGGCTTCGATCGCACCGAAGCCAGGATAACTCCCGGGCTTCGTTTTGTTCCGCTTCCCTTATTGGGTGTTAACCTGGCCGCCGACATCGGGCTGACCAAGGCCACCCCGGCTTGGCAGGTGGTTCTGGGGCTGGATTTTCCGGCCGCGGCCGGGCTTATCAGGTCCATCATCCTGCCCGGCACCATCTCCGGCCTGATAAAACACCGCCAGACCAACCAGTCTATCAGAGGCATGATCAGCTTCCCCGGCACCGATCTGCCGGCGGTGGTCAGCGAACCGAACGGTAGTTATCAATTAAAACTAAACCCCGGCACTTACAATATCAAGGTGATGGCCAACGGTTTTCGGACGGTTGACCGGAAGCTGGAGGTCAAATCCGGCGAATCGCAGTCCTGGGACCTGACCCTCAGCCCCCGGGAGGGCACCATCAAGGGACAGGTGGCCGATGCCGGCACCGGCCGGCCGGTGCCAGCCGTGATCACCCTCAACGGCAACGGCGATAGATACAACAACGATCAGGCTACCGGGGGTTTCAGCTTCACCCTGGCCGCCCCCAAGAAATACGATCTAAGCGTGACCGCGGAAGGCTATCAGCCTTTTCGGGCCAGCATCAGCCTGATCGATAAGGAAGAATCCATTCAAAACATCGTCCTGCAGCCCATTCCCAAACCCCAGCCGGTCCAGCCGGCAGTGGTCCAAAAACCGACCCAACCGCCGGCAGCCGCGGCGGCAAAACCCAAACCGGAAAGAAAGCCTGCTCCCAGGGCGCCCGGCTTAAGCCCCGAGGAGGTGGCCTCCCTGTATAAGGCCGGAATAAAACAGTATATGAGCGAGGAATACGACCAGGCCGTGGCCACTTTCAAAAAGGTGCTGGCGGCCGATCCCGGAAATACCAAGGCCCGGGATTATCTGAAAAAGAGCCAGGAACGTCTAAAGAAAATCAGAGGATAGTTTCACTTTATGAAATTGTTATTCCGCTTGACCCTGGTGATGTCCCTTACGGCATCGCTCTCCTGGGCCGCCCGATTCCCGATCATCGGCGGGCCGGGGCTGGTCCATCTGCAATCGGCCAAGGCCGGCTCGATGTTCGGCTACCGCACGGTGAACTCATTCTCCAACTACGGCCAGCAGAGGGTCTCCTATCTGGCCGGTGACGCCAATTCCTATAATGATATCTGGAGCCACCAGCTTTTAAGCTTCGCCCCGATGGCCAATCTTTCGCTGATGCTGAGCGGGGTGGCCCACGGAGAACAATGGACCATCACCAGCCCCGGCGGCGACAGCCTGGACAACACCCTGGGCTGCCCTGGCGACGTCACCATCTCCGCCAAATACAGCCTGGCCCTGGCCGATCAGATGGTGGATTTGGGAATAATGCCCATCATCTCTGTCCCCATGGACAAGGAAAAATATCAGGACTCCCCCTCTCAGACCGGCCAGCTGGATTTCGGGGCCAAGCTCCTGGGCGATATAAATCTCAGGCAGTCCACCCTGTATGTTAACCTGGGCTTTCTTACCCGGGGCGACCAGCGTCCCCAGGTCCCGGCCGGAGTGGGATATGAATACGGCTTCAGCCAGAAAATTTCCGCCTTTGCCGAAGTCTCGGCCGAACTGCGGATGGGCTCGGCCAAGGATTCCCTGCCGGATTCCCTGGTCCTTTCGGGCCGGGGCTTCGACCGCACCGAGGCCCGCTTCACCCCCGGCATCCATTATGTCCCGCTGGATATCCTGGGCCTCTCCCTCTCGGCCGACATCGGCCTGACCAAGGCCTCGGCTCCCTGGCAGATCACGTTGGGGCTGGATTTTCCGGCCAGCGCCGGCCGGGCCATCTCCGGTGTGATCACCGGGGCCATCGCCGGACTGATAAAGGACCGCGACACCGGGGTGCCCATGAAGGGCATGATCACCTTCCCCGGGGCCGGGATCCCGGGGTCCGTCAGCGACGATATCGGCAAATACCTGGCCGAGCTGCCGCCGGGGGATTATAAGATCCATATCTACGCCAACGGCTACCGCTGGCTGGAGCGGAAGATCACGGTGGAACCCGGCAAGAAGGAGAAATGGGACCTGACCCTCAAGCGCAAACTGGGCACCATCAAGGGCACGGTGGTCGATGCCGCCACCGGACAGCCGATTGCGGCCAGCTTCAGTTTCGTGGGCAAAGACCTGCCGGAGTTCAGCTCCAATCCCCAGAACGGGGAGTATAATACCCAGGCGCCCCCGGGGAAGTACAGTCTTTCGATCACTGCCGACGGGTACCAGTCACAAAGCATAGAGGTATCCGCCAGGGACCGAAAGGATGCCGTCAACGATCTGGCCCTGCAGCCGACAGCCTCCGCCCCGGTGGCATACAATACCGCCTCTAGCCGGACCTACCAACCCCCTGCGGTCTCCGCCCCGGCCGCGCCTCCGCCGGCCAAACCGGCCGTCACCCGGGAAACCGCCCCCAAGCCGGCCGCCGTCGAAAAACCCAAAGCCGTAGCCCCCAAGCCGGCTGCCTCGGCCAAACTTTCGGCCGACGAAATAAACGATCTTTACAAGACCGGCGTCAAGCAGTATATGAACGAGGAATACGACCAGGCCGTCAAGACCTTCCAGAAACTTTTGAAATCCGATCCCGGCCACGCCAAGGCCAAGGACTATCTGGCCAAGGCCAAGGACCGTCTGAAGAAGATCAAGGGTTAACAGTACAGACATCGGTTATTTCAATTCACCGCAGGGATCCGATAATATCTGCATCGGTTCTTTGCGGTGAAATATATTTGAAACTCAAGCGGGGTTTAATGGATATGAAACTGTCAAACAAGATCCGCCTGGCGGCCCTTCCGCTGGCCTTATTGATCCTGGGGTCTTCATTTATGATGGCCCAGGACGCCCCCTCCTTCAAAAAGGAGGAGTTCTACATGGACGCCGGCCAGCGCCTGCTGATAGAGGTTCACGTCTGGGGCGAGGTCAACAGTCCCGGCATGTACCGGGTGCCGGACGGCTCGACAGTGCTGGAGCTGATATCCAAGGCCGGCGGCCCCACCCAGTATGCCGCCCTCTCCCGGGTGCGCCTGTCGAGCAACGATGGGGTCAAACGGCTCAACCAGAAGATAGATATCGACAAATATCTCAACAGCACCAAGGAAGTGGATATCCCGATCCTTAAACCCGGCGACACCGTGATGATCCCCCGTAACGCCCGGTTCTTCTGGAAGGACGCCATCGGTTTTATCGCCGATCTGGCGGTGATCGCCAATGTCTATTACCTGATATCGCGGAATAGATAACCCAGCCGATCTGGTCCTTCCTCTCTATAGGCGCATTTCTTTTATATTGTCATTCCCGCCCCCTGTCATGCCTGCGCAGGCAGGCATCCAGGAGTAGATTCTGGCGGGAATCCAGAAAAAAGTGGATTCCTGCTTTCCCACGGCCCCGATGAAATCGGAGCCTCGACTTTGTCGGGGCGCGGCGCAGGAATGACGAAAACGGCTGTTGACAATTGATCGTTCGGGTCGTGTTTATCAGCTATAAACCAAAATATATTATCAGATAAATAAGAAAGAGTTTCCCTTTTATGCCAGGACCAGTACGAACCCGCTTCGCCCCCAGCCCCACCGGCTACATGCATATCGGCGGACTTCGCACCGCCCTCTATGCCTATCTGCTGGCCAAGCAGAACAACGGTAAATTCATTTTACGTATCGAGGACACCGACCAGGAGCGTTACGTTGACGGCGCAGTGGAGGTTATCTATCGCACATTGAAAATGGCAGGTCTTAATTATGACGAGGGACCCGATATCGGCGGATCTTTTGGGCCTTATATTCAAAGCCAGCGCCAATCATTATATCAGGAGCATGCGGCAAAACTGGTTGAATTGGGTGGGGCATACTATTGTTTTTGCTCGGCTGAACGGTTGGATAATTTACGAAAGGAAGCCGAGGAACGTAAGGAGATTTTTCAATATGACGGATTGTGCAATAAATTGTCAACGGAAGAGATCAAAAGCAGACTAGCCAATGGCGATCCATATATAATCAGGCAGAATATACCAACCGGCGGCCAGACCAGTTACAACGATGAGGTATATGGAGCCATTACTGTTGAAAACAGCCAGCTTGATGAAAATGTACTGCTTAAATCAGACGGATTGCCTACCTATAATTTTGCCAACGTGATTGACGATCACCTTATGGACATCACTCATGTTATCAGAGGTAATGAGTATCTTTCGCAAACTCCTAAATATTGCCTGTTATACCGTTCGTTTGGCTGGGAAGAGCCCAAATATGTTCATGTTTCGCAGATCATTCGGCCGGATGGCAAAAAACTTTCCAAGCGCACCGGCGATGCTTCCTTCGATGATTTTTATAACAAAGGATTTTTAACCGAGGCCATCGTCAATTATATTGCTCTGCTGGGATGGAATTCAAAAGACGATCGGGAACTGTTTGCTTTAAGCGAACTGACCGAAGCTTTCTCCATCGCCGGCTTAAGCAAATCCCCGGCCATCTTCGATCCCGACAAACTGAAGTGGATGAACGGCGAGTATATCCGCAAGCTGGCTCTGGAGCAGTTCAATGATCTGGCAAAGCCCTATTACCAGAAAGCCATTAAACGGACGGATATCGACTTTATAAAGCTCAGCAAGCTGGTCCAGCTGCGCACCGAGATACTGAGCGACATTCCGGCCATTGTGGATTTTATAGACGCCCTGCCGGAATACGATGTTTCGCTTTATGTGAACAAGAAGATGAAGACCGACTTGGCCGTTTCTTTGGAGTCTTTAAAACCGGCCCTGGCCGAACTGGAGAAACTGGGAAGCTGGGAGCACCAGGACATTCATGATACACTTTTTAAATTGATAGAACAAAAGGGCCTTAAGACCGGGCAGATGCTGTGGCCCATCCGCACCGCCCTGTCCGGCAAGGAAAGCTCGCCCGGCGGAGCCATTGACCTGGCCGAGGTGCTGGGGAAAGAAGAGACTTTGAGACGGATCCGATTAGGTGTTGTTTTTATAGAATCAAAGACAATAGTTTAATATTGACTTTATCCTCTATTTTTATTAAAATGACAGTTGCTATATTCTAGTATTTCCACAAGTGGAATGGATGGTGTTTAGCCGTCCTCTAAAGGGTATCTTACCTTTCTTGGCGAGAGAAAAGCTCTCGCTTATGAGATACCTCCTAACCGAGAGCTTTTCTCTCGCCCGCTTAAAGTAGAATATAGCATTTTTTATTATTTAAGATTTACATAAATGAATAAGAACGACATACATAAAAAAGTATTAGCTAACTATAAACATTGCGTTACGACTGGCGGGACTTTACTTAGGTCCGATGCTGTACTGGTTTTTTTGTGTGGGAAAAAACCCGATATCCATAACCCCGGCGGTCGCGATCAAATATTAGATTATGTAAAAAGGCATGAAAAAAGTTTTCGCTTTTTTATTGCGGAAAAATTTTTTGAGCATTACAAGTCATCAACTAATTTAAATTTATTAGACATAGAAGATAGTTTAGCAAAATATTCCGATTGTATAATTATAATACTTGAGAGTGAGGGTACCTTTACTGAACTGGGTGCTTTTTCCTTAAAAAAGGAATTGGTTAAAAATATAATGCTAGTAAACAGCGATAAATTTAAAAACAATGATGATTCTTTTATAACTCTCGGTCCAATAGCTAAAATAAATAAGGAGTCTGATTTTAAGCCCACCATTTATACAGACTATAAGAGCATATTGAAAGTCACCTCAGATATACATGCAAGACTTGAACGAATAAAGCGAGAAAAAATCAAACACTATCCAATTAAAGATCATCTTGCTTTTCAAGAGCTTAAACCCAAAATAAAGCTTCTTTTTATAAGTGATATAATATCAATTTTTCAGCCGATAACTTATGGAGAAATAATTAATGTTTTGACTGATTTATACGGCAACAATAAATATGATATTAATTTTGAAATAAGCTTCTTGCAATCTATCGATTTAATAAAGAATATACAGAAAAAATATTATATTTCCACCATGAGTGAAAAAAGTTTATTTTTTATGTATGCGGGAATAAATATTATCAAATATAGATCAAACCTACTTAACCTATACTGTAAGTATGATAATGAACGAATCAACGCTTTTACATATAGATGATGTTTAACTTGATTGATATATTATCAAGATATACGGGGTTTAACGAAGATGAGGTGAACAGCATCATCGCTAAAGCACCAACTACTTATAAGAAATATAGTATTAAGAAACGAAGGGGCGGAACAAGAACTATATACCATCCTTCAAAAGAAACTAAAACACTACAGTATGTTTTATTAAATTACTACCTCAACGCTTTCCCTGTTCATAAATGTGCTTATGCATACATAAAGGGAA
Organism: Candidatus Edwardsiibacteriota bacterium; assembly: GCA_020053305.1. Lineage (GTDB taxonomy): Bacteria > Edwardsbacteria > AC1 > AC1 > EtOH8 > UBA2226. The sequence goes on from JAGVNJ010000006.1 coordinate 62,097, forward strand.
ATAAATCACCCCTTCTGAATAATGCTTTAAAACATAAGGATTATAAATATTCGATATGCTTAGATATAAAAGACTTTTTTCCATCTATTAAACCAGATGATTTGTTAAATATTCTCACAGAGAAAAATTCGTTTACAAAAGAAGAAAAACAACACTTGATCAATTTATTGTTTATATCACAGAAAAACGGAATGCCTTCTTTACCTATCGGTGCGCCTACATCTCCAATGATAAGCAATATAATAATGTATGATTTGGATAATAAAATAAACGGTTTGGCACACAAAATAAACAAACGTTCTGTATATACAAGATACGCAGATGATCTTGTCTTTTCAACAAATACTAAAGGTGCTTGCTTAAACTTTTATAAAAACCTTGAATCATTGCTCACAAAAACAAAAAGTCCCAAATTAACCATTAATAAATTGAAAACAAACTTATGCTCACGAAAAAACAGACGCATTGTTACAGGTTTGGTGATTTGCCCAACAGCTACAATATCGGTGGGTCGTAAAAATAAAAGATATATAAGAAAACTATTACTGGATTATAAATATAATAAGTTGGATATAAAAATGAAACATCATCTTAGTGGTTATCTTGCGTATATTTTAGATGTAGAACCTGAGTTCTATAACAGATTGATACTTAAATATGGTGGAGAAATTGTTAATGCTGCACTACAGCAAACGCGTTCAATAATATCAAGTAGGTAATTAATATGAACAACACCGAAAACACCAAGACACCCATCGAGGGCGCGGCCGCCACCAACTTCATCCGCGAGGCCGTGGCCGAGGACCTCAAGAGCGGCCGCTTCAAATCGGTCCACACCCGCTTCCCGCCGGAGCCCAACGCCTACCTCCATATCGGCCACGCCAAGGCCATCTGGATAGACTACGGCATAGCTTTGGAATTCGGCGGGTTGTTCAACCTGCGGTTCGACGACACCAATCCCGCCAGGGAGGAGCAGGAATTCGTGGACGCCATCATCCAGGACGTCAAATGGCTGGGGGCCGATTTCGGCGACCGGCTGCTGTTCGCCTCGGACTACTTCGAGCAGATGTATCAGTGGGCCGAGGAGCTCATTAAAAAAGGCCAGGCCTACGTCTGCGACCTGGCGGCCGAAGAGGTCAGCAAGACCAGGGGAACCCTGACCGAGCCGGGGAAGAACAGCCCCAACCGTGAGCGCAGTGTTGACGAGAATCTGGACCTGTTCCGCCGGATGAGGGCCGGGGAGTTTCCCGACGGCTCAAAGACCCTGCGGGCCAAGATGGACATGACCCATGCTAATCTGAACCTGCGCGACCCGGTGATGTACCGCATCCTGCACACCCCTCACCACCGCCAGGGCGACAAGTGGTGCCTCTATCCCATGTACGACTGGGCCCACGGCCTGGAGGATTCCATCGAGGGCATCACCCACTCACTGTGCTCGCTGGAATACGAGGATCACCGCCCGCTGTACGACTGGTTTTTGGATCAGCTGGGCATCTATCATCCCCGGCAGATCGAGTTCGCCCGGCTGAACCTGACCTATACCGTGATGAGCAAGAGAAAATTCATCGACCTGGTAAAGGCCAAAAAAGTGACCGGATATGACGATCCCCGGCTTTCCACTCTGGCCGGGATGCGCCGCCGGGGTTTCTCCCCGCTGGCCATCAAGAATTTCTGCGAGCGGATCGGGGTGGCCAAGCGCGACAGCCTGGTGGATTACGCCCTGCTGGAGCATTATGTCCGGGAGGACCTTAACAAACGGGCCCCCCGCTACATGGGGATACTGAATCCGGTCAAGGTGGTGCTGACCAATTACCCCGAGGGCCAAAGCGAGGAGCTGGAGGCGGTCAACAACCCCGAGGATCCCTCGGCCGGCACCAGGAAGGTCCCCTTCTCCCGCGAGCTTTACCTGGAACGGGAGGATTTCATGGAGGAGCCGCACAAGAAGTTCTACCGCCTGTCGCCGGGCCGCGAGGTGCGCCTGCGCTGGGCCTATTTCATCACCTGCCAGGAAGCCATTAAGGACGCTTCGGGCAACATCACCGAGCTGCGCTGCACCTACGACCCGGCCACCAAGGGCGGCGACGCCCCGGACGGCCGCAAGGTCAAAGCCACCCTGCACTGGGTGTCGGCCAGGCATGCCATCAAGGCCGAGGCCCGGCTGTATGACAAGCTGTTCACCAAAGAGAATCCGGACGACGCCCCGGAGGGGCAGGATTTTACCGCCAATTTGAATCCCGATTCGCTGAAAGTGATACCAGATTGCAAATGCGAACCGGCCCTGGCCAAGGTAAAGCCGGGGGAGGCCATCCAATTGGAGCGACTGGCCTATTTCTGCGTGGACCCGGATTCAAAGAACGGCAAACTGGTGCTCAACCGGACGGTGCCGTTGAAGGAGTCCTGGGGCAAGACAGTGAAGGAGTAATTGACCCCACCCCTGCCCCTCCCCCAAAGCATTGGGAGAGGGGTTTTCAATTATTGAACTTATTTTACATCTATGGTAAAATTACATTCATGAAGGACATCAAGCTAAAAAAAGTAGAGTGGCTGTACCTGTGGTTCATCTTGGGGCTTTCCTTGCTGACGGTGATCTTCCTGCGCAAATTAGACGGCTGGCCCCAGATCTTCTACATCTACGGGCTGACCCTGGCGGTCTATGCTCTGGTGATATTCCTCAACACCCGCTGGCCCAACAAACTCACCAAGACCCTGCGCCATCTGGCGCCCTACGCCGGGATCCTGCCCGTCTTCCAGAGTCTGGGCTTCATCACCCATTATATAAGGCCCGATCTGGACAGCTATCTGATAAAAATCGATTATGCCCTGTTCGGGGTCCACCCCACCGTCTGGCTGGAAAATGTAACATTCCCCTGGATGGTGGATGTGCTGGCTTTGGCCTATTCCAGTTATTATTTTCTGCCGGTGATGTTGGCCCTCTTTTTGCATTTCGACAAGAAACACCATGAGCTGGAACACATGTTCCTGGCGGTGACTATCGGATTTTTCATCTCCTATGTGGGATACCTGCTGGTGCCGGCCGTCGGGCCCCGTTTTACCCTGACCGGCCATCAGGCCGCCCCGGTCAAGGGCCTGCTCTGGGGCAATCAGATATTGAATTTCCTGACCGCCCACGAGTTCAACAAAAGGGACTGCTTCCCCTCCGGCCACACCGGCATAACCCTGATCGTGCTGTACTACGCCCATGCCCACCACAAAAAGCTTTTCGCCTTCATGCTGCCGGTGGGGATATTGCTGATCATGGCCACGGTGTTCCTCCGGCTGCATTATGTGATCGACGTCATCGCCGGGTTCGTGCTGGCCGCGCTGGCTATTTTTATCACCGAGCTATGGAACCCGCATTTTTTACCGGTGAAAGAAAAAGATAAAGGGGCCGCCCAGAATTAGGGCGGCCCCTTTCTTGTTTCCGGCTACGCCAACTCCCCGCTAAAAGCCCTTTGCATAAGCGAATTGAACAGGTTGTTCAGTTCTTGCTCAGAGGCTTTTTGCTTGTTTTTTAGTTGTTTGACTTTAATATAAATATTTGAAAATATTTTTTGATCCTCTATGTTGGGTATTGATATTACCACGTTAGATAAAAAAGACGTTGGCACCCTTTTTTGACCTGCCGTGCCAGTCATATTTCTTGCTGCAATATCTCTAACCGGTTTATAGGACAAAACAAAATGTAACCATTCGCTTGTCAACTGCTTAAGCGGTCTTAAAACATGAAATTCTGTTGACCCAAAGCCTACACCGTTTTTCAAATTTTGTGCTATTGCACCTTTCCCATTTTCCATACAAGGTGTTATTTTAGCAAAAAGTACATCGCCATTTTTGAAATATGTATAGCCCTTGCTTACTTCTTCATATGTTTTTGTAATACCTATATCGATGTAGCCTTCTTCTGAAACAGATCTCATTGGAACAAAAGAAACGAAGCTGCCTTTTTTTAATTTTACGCCAATTTTAGGATTGATAATGCAAACATCCGATAATTTTTTTCTGTTATTTGTTTGCCGCAAAGGATCACCAAACATATCCAAAAACACCGACCTTAAAAACTCATCGGTCAGTTCATTGGCTTCTTTGCGTTTTTGCATGGCGGCCTCGGCTTTTTCAAGTATGGCGGCTATCTTGCGCTGGGTGGGCAAGGGTGGGTATAAAATATTGAGGCCATCGAATCTACCTTTGGTAATGTGTTTCATTGTTGCCCCATGCACCTGACTTTCCATAACAATCAATATATTTTTCATAGCATAATAAAAATACATTTTATCAATATTATTATGCAGTTTAACTTTAAAAGTATGCTGATTAAGGACAGCTTTCCCACCCTTCCAGATATAGATTCCTAACGATGCCGACCATGATATTAAAAGATCATCGTCCTGTATAATGTATTTGTTTTCAATAGGGCCATCATAGTAGTTATACGCCTGACTTGTATTTGTTAAGTTCTGAATTCTAATTATTGGCAGACCCTTTTGTTTCCATTCGCTGGGTTTAAACGCTCTGCCATTAATAAACTCACCTACTTCTTTAAGCTTTACTGTTGGATATTTCATAAATATTTTTTCAAAACATTCACTTGTTTCAAAATGTCTTGTTCTATGGTTGTAATTTTCTTTACTATACTCAAAGGCTTCTCGCTCTTCACTTCCTCATACTCCACCGGCTTATATCGCGAGAGTGAAAGATCGTAATCGTTCTTCTTTATCTCCGCATAATCCACCCACAGCCACTTTTCACCCTTCTTCGGCTGTTTCTTCTTGTCCCGCCTGGCCCACTTCTCCAAAATATCCGGGATATCGCTGCCTTCTATCTTGGTCCTTTTATCATCCAGGGCATAGCCGTCGTTCTGCATGTCATAAAACCAGACCTTGTCCGTCTTTTCGCCCTTGGTAAACAGCATCACCGCCGCCGAGACCCCGGCGTAGGGCTTGAACACCCCGGAGGGCATGGAGATTATGCCGTCCAGCCGGCACTGCTCCAATATCATCTTCCTGGCGTCCTGGTGGGCGTTGGAGGAGCCGAACAGCACGCCGTCCGGCACTATCACGGCGCAGCGGCCGCCCGGAACCAGCATGTTCACGAAAAGATTAAGAAACAACAGCTCGGTCTTGGGAGTCTGGCTTTTGCCGGTTACCGTCAGGTCCCCGGCTATGTCGCTCTTGTCCACGTTGCCCTTAAAGGGCGGGTTGGCCAGTATCACCTCGTATTTATTGCGCTGGGTAAAACTCTTGGAAAGGGTGTCGGCATAACTGATGTTGGGGCTTTCCAGCCCGTGCAGCACCATGTTCATCAGGGAGATCCGCACCATGGTGGTGTCGAAATCGTATCCGTAAAAGGTCTTGTTATGGAGCCGGTCCCAGTCCGTTTTGTTCACCAATTTGTCGGCGCTCAAATGGTGGGGCGCGCCGTCTTCGTCGTATTCTATGTTTTTGGGATCGGTGTATTTGAGCAATATGTGGTTAAAAGCATTGCATAAGAACCCGGCGGTGCCGCAGGCCGGATCGCAGACCCTCTCGCCCAGCTGGGGGTCGGCCAGACTGACCATCATCCGGATTATATGGCGGGGGGTGCGGAACTGCCCGTTCTTGCCGGACTGGGAGATCTCGGACAGCAGGTATTCGTAAATGTCTCCCTGAACGTCTATTCCCTGGCCGGTGATGTCTATGTCGTCCAGCACTTTTACCGCCTCCTTTATCAGGGACGGCTTGGGAATCATGAACACCGCATCCCGCATGGACTGGGCGTAAAAGTTTTCCTGTCCCTGAAACTCCTTGATAAAAGGAAACACCGAATCGCGCACATGCTTGAGCATGGTTTCGGCCTCGTAGTGCATCCAGTGCGACCAGCGGCAGTTTTCTTTGCCCTTGAAAATGCTGGCGTATTTCTGCCCCTTGCGTTCGGCCTGGCGGCGTTTTTGCTCATCCAGGTCTTCCAAACGCTTGATGAAGATCAAGTAAGATATCTGTTCTATGGAGGTAAGCGGGTTGGCCATGCCGCCGGCAAAAAACAAGTTCCACAACTTGTCTATTTTGGCCTTAATCTCGGGATGCGACTTCAGCATTTTATCCTTTTGGGTTAAATATTAATGGGGTAAATATTTTTCAATATTACCCCATTATAGGTAAATTTACCTCATTTTGTCAATAGGGTAATAAGATTCTCATATTACCCTATTTGTTTTATCCCTTACCCTATTTTCTTCCACTGAGCGCTCCGGCCCTTTCCGGTGGTTTTTATCTTTCCTTCGTCCCGAAGCTGCCTCAAAACCAGCCGGATCATGTCCCGGGTAACATTGGGGCAGGCGCTCTCCACCTCGGAGATGGAAAACGGCTTGATGAATTTATCAACGGCGGCTTTCACCTGGTCGGTCTTGGAGCCCTTGCCCTGATAGGTGCCCACCCGTTCCTCGAATTCCTTGTAGGCCGCCAACAGGGTGCCGTAAAAATACCTCAGCCAGGGGAACACATCGTGCTTCCCTTGATGCCAGCCTTGGGAGGACTGGTAAAGCACTTCGTAATAGGTTTTTTTGCTGTCTTCAATGATCCGCTCCAGGCTTATGTATTTGCCCACCTGGTAGCCCGACTGGTACAAAAGCAAAAGAGTCAACAATCTGGCCATCCTCCCGTTTCCGTCGGAGAAAGGATGGATGCAAAGAAAATCCAAGACAAACAGGGGTATGGCCACCAGCGGCTCGGTATGATCTTTATTGAGTTGATGGTTGTAATTGGCTATCAACTTTTTTACGTAGTCCGGCGTTTCAAAGGGGGAAACCGGCTTGAATCGTAATTTTGTTTTACCGTCTTTAAGCACGTCAACAATTTCATTCTCACCCAGCTTCCAATTGCCCGCCCCGATTCCGGTGTAACGGTATAGCATGGAGTGGAATTGCAGTATCACGTTTTCCGAAAGAGGGATGTCCTTGTGCGACTGATGAATTTGGTTCAAAACATCCCGATACCCGGCTATCTCCTGCTCCGGCCGGTTCCGGGGGGCAACGTTATCTTTGACGATCTTCTTCACCCGATGGGGAGCGGCCAATATTCCTTCGATCCGGTTTGAAGACTCGGCGCTTTGCACGATGGCGCTTTCCAGCAACTGCTCCAAAGCTTCTGGCGATTGACGGCGGCATAATTCCTCTTTGCCCTTATACTCGCCGATCGTCCTTACCTGCGAAGCCTCGTCCACGCCAAATTTAAGCTTACCGATAAATTTGTTTTCAAACGACTTCATTTGCTTTTTCCCGTATAATTTCCGGGAACCCCGGTTTTATTGAATATGTTGACAATATCCTTCAGCTCGTTTTCGGTGAAAAGGCGGAGGGCGGCTTCGGAACCGAACATGGTAAAAGGCGGCTCGAACAAGTCGGAATACTCGATATGTTTCTTTTCGGCAAAAACATTCTTGATGGTTCTCAGGAATCTGACCTGATCGGCCGATAGCGGGTTTTGGGCATCCCGTTCCTTAACATAGGTATCAAAGGATTGCTGTACCAGTTCCAATGAATTCGGGAAACGGTAATGCCCCAAAATGCTTTTTACAAATTGTACCAGCGTGCCGTTGGGCTGTTCGAAAGCCTTGCGCAGGTTTTCCTCGGTTATGTATAACTCCGGCCCGTTTAGGGTTTTCTCAAGTTTTTCTATGTCCCGGTCATTGACCGGCAGCCCGGCTTTGATCTTTTTGATGACCGGGTGTTGCCAGGCTAATTCCGTTATTTTTTCTTCAACCTTTTTCCGGTAATTGGCTACATAATCCCCCTGCCCTTCCGGCCCAAATTCGATCCACTTGCGGTTAACCACCAAATCGCTCAGGTCCAGCCGCAGAATGTTGCGTTCCTCAATCTGCCAAAACCGCATGATATCCCAAAGCGAGTCGCGCACAAAAAGGCTCTTTTCATAATTCAGATTAGCCCAAAAGGCGGCGGAGGTTATTTGCCGAATAACCGGCTCTTTAGCTTTTACCGCCTCCAGGTTCATCGGCAAATGACTTATATCGCTTAATATTTCTTCCCTTAACCGCTCGATTTGCGGCCGGTTATTTCCCAATATTGCCAGGCCAAGTTTCTCGGTTTTATATATAAAACCTTCCTGATGGTAGTCCACCTGGTTTTTAAATCTAAAAAGCGGCGCTATCGATAAATCCAGAAAGTCACAATTCTTCTTGCTATAATTACGCCAAAGGTCATCGCCTATGGCTTTTTCAATATTTCTGCGGTTTTCCTTTATAGTTACCGAGTTTTCGGGCAACAGCTTTATGTCTTGTATCAACTCCTCTTTTAAAGCCTTTGCCTTGTCTTCTTCGCCATTATTTAAGAGCCAATTGAGTTTTTGCAGACGGATCCTGAATATCTTAACCGGAAGGGCTTCCTGCTGGTTCGGGGGCTCGCCTTGGGGGTTCATCCCAAAATATTCAAAATTGTTCCAGTGATCAATTATCAGAAACCTGTTTTTGTAGGTGCACCAGGGCTTTCGCAGGTTTTCGTCTTTTTCCAATATTCTTGTGCCCCGGCCTATCATCTGCCAGAATTTTATCTTGCTGAAAATAGGTTTGGCAAAGACCAGATTGACGATTTCCCTTACGTCTATGCCGGTATCCAGCATATCGACCGAAATAGCCACCCGAAGATTGCTATTGTTTTTAAATTTATCGATCAGGGAAAGCGGCCGTTCCATTTTGGAATCAATGATTTCCGCCAGCTTCCCCTTATATTCCGGATATAAGCGGTTAAATATTTCCCACAGCCTTTTGGCATGCTGATGAGAGATGGCAAATATTATAGACTTCCCCGGCATAACCCCGGCATCATCCTTGATGCAAACATCCATGAATTCGCGGATCAACGCTTCATTTGTTCCGGCGTTGGTTACTTTCCGTTCTAGGTCAGTTCCCTCAAAATCGATCTGATCCGGCTCCAAACCAGCCTCTATCAAAATATTTCTAATTGCTTCCGGCAATTCCCGGCCTTTAATGCCTTGTATCTGAAAATTAGTCCGGGCGGAATAAGGCGGGTTAAAGTCAACCAGATGCCCGTCTTTTACGGCCTGCTCATAATCGTAATGAAAGGTCGGCGCATCATCAAAGCACTCAAAATATTTAAAGGTGTCCCGGTCAATAAAGTCTGATGGCGTAGCGGTAAGGCCTATTTGAATGCCATGAAAATAGCTTAAAACATCCTTCCATTTATTGTATATGGAACGGTGGCATTCGTCCGAGACAATAAGATCAAAATAACCGGGAGAAACGTTATTGAAACAACCATTCATTGTCTGGATGGTAGTCACATACAAACTGGCGGCGGGATCAATTTCGCCAGAACGAATATATTGACGCGGTTGTTCCGGCAGATATTTCTTATAGGCGTCGCTGGCTTGCACCGCCAGAGCCTCCCGGTCGGTTAAGAACAATACTTTTTGCACATTATTGGATCTTAACAATATATCAATTAAACCCATTGCCGTCCGGGTTTTCCCGGTTCCCGTTGCCATAACCAAAAGAAATTTACGCCTGTTGTTTTTAAAACCTTCGGCCACTCTTTTAACGGCTTCTAGTTGGTAATCCCTGTCAATAATTGACGGATTTATTGATGTAGTTAAAAGGGGTTGGTTGTTCTGGTTTTGAAACCTTATTCTCTCTAAATCATCACGGGAAAAGAGGCCGTAAACCATTAACGGCCCGGCCTTCTCCTTGTTCCAAAACCATATCTCATAACCGTTGGTTAAAAATATAAAGGGCGCTGTTCCGTATTTGTTCTTAATGCCCGTAGCATATTCTTCAGCTTGTTGTTTCCCCGCAATAGGATCACGCGAAGTTCTTTTAGCCTCAATGATAGCTAATGGTTTCTGATGCCGGTCAAACAACATATAATCCACAAAACCATCAGAATCTGCAGGTTGTTGTTCGCTAACCATGTTAGGCTCGGCAGTTATTTTATATTCGGTAACAACTTCGCTGCGGTTGTCAATGTTCCAACCCGCCTTAACAAGCAAACCGTCTATGTAATTTTTACGGGTCTGTGCCTCTGAAATGTTTTGTGGCATGATAGGTTAAATCCTCTTCTCGTATACCCGGTAGGTCTTGTAGATCTTCGATCCCACCGCTTCGGCCAGGCGGTTCATCATGACATTATTCTCCAGCACCCAGGACAGCTCTCCCGTCCGGTAGCCCTTCTTCAGGCCGTTCTCGAATACCCGGCTGATCAGCCCGGCCTCTATCCCCCGATGCTGATAATCGCGCACCACCCCGGCGGTCATCACCCTGGCATGGGTGATCTTTCTTTTATGCCACAGGAATTTTATCATCTCCAGCGGGCCCATCTTCCCATTGAGTTTTTTGATGACATAGTTATAATCCGGCAGGGCCCACAGCGAGCCCACCGGCTTTTCCCCGTCGAAGGCGAAGATCACGAAATCGGCATCAACTATGTCCTTGAAATTTTCGGCGTAATGGTCTATCTCATGTTCGGTCAGGGGAACAAAGCCCCAGTTATGGCTCCAGGCCTGGTTGTAGACCTCCTTGAATATCTTCACCTCCTGGGCGAACTTACTTTTATCGATGCTCCGGAAGGTGATCCCCTTCCTCTCCACCCTCTCCGCCAGCAGCCTTACCCGCCGGCCATCCATTTTCTCCACGTCGAAGAAATAGGCATAAAAATCTATGGCTTTTACCAGGCCGCATCCCTCGATAAGTTTTGGATAATAGGGCGGGTTGTAGGTCATTTCTATCACCGGCGGGGAGTCGAAGGCGTCTATCAGCAGGCCGGCGGTGTCGTTGGTGGTGAAGTTGAACGGGCCCCGAATGGTGTCCATGCCCTGTTCTTTCAGCCAGTTCCCGGCAGCAGTAAACTGGGCCTGAGCGGCATTCTGGTCATCTATACATTCAAAGAAACCGAAGAAGCCACACTTCTCTTTATGAAATTCGTTGCTGTTGTCGTCAATGTGAGCAGTAATGCGGCCGATATTTTGGCCGTTCCGCTGGGCCAGAAAGTAGGCCGCCCGGGCATGCTCGAAGAAGGCGTTCTTCCCGATATCCAGCATCTTGCGCTGCTCGGCGATCAGAGGCGGCACCCAGCAGGGATCATTTCGATAGATAGCCCAGGGAAGTTTTATGAAATCGTTAATATCCGTCTGGCTGACCGCCTGTTTTATAATGATATCATCAGACATGATAACCTTTCTTTAAAACTCGGTCATAGATAATGATTGCCGCTAAACGCTAGCTCCTTTTTAAACAGCATGGGATTCCGGTTTTATTTTTGTGTGTTTAGTGGGCAAAAAAGCGTATTAGCGGCCGCTACTTGATCAGATCTCCCAGCCGCTGGAAGCGGATGTTCTTCCAGAACATCCAGAACGGCTCGCCGTTCTCCGAATCCCAGGACCAGTAGATGAACAGCGCCCGGCCCCTCAGCATATTTTTTGGCAGGGGGCCCCAGAAGCGGGAATCCAGCGAGTTGTCCCGGTTGTCGCCCATGGCGAAGATGTTCCCCGGCGGAACCACCACCGGCCCGAAGTTGTCCCGCATCCACCCCAGTTGGACGAATTTGCGCTCCTCCCAGGCCTCCTGGTAATCACTTTTCCAGGTATTCTTGACTGTGTCCTTGTTCTGGCTGCTGTCCCAGGCCTTGTGGACGGCATAGGGCTCGTCGGGTCTTTTTCCGTTGACATAAAGGTCCCGGCCGATCACCTCCACGGTGTCGCCCTCCACCGCCACGCAGCGCTTGATGAAATCACGCCCGTCCAGCGGGTATTTGAACACCACGATATCGCCCGGCACCGGCGGCCGGATTCCCGGCAGGACCACCCGGTCGGTGAAGGGGATCTTGGTGCCGTAGATGAACTTGTTGACCATCAGAAAATCCCCCACCAGCAAAGTGTCTTCCATCGAGCCGGATGGTATTTTGAAGGCCTGGATCAGCAGACTGCGGATGATCAGGGCCATCACCGCCGCCCAGATGATGGATTCCGTCCAGTCCCGGTACCAGGGTTTCTTGCGATTATCGTGAGCTTTCAGCATTTTTTATTTATTGTTTTGGTTTTTAAATATTTTAAGCCAATATCTTGCCTATCCGCTTCACCCGGAACCGCTGCCAGAATTTACCTAGCGGGATGTCGGACTGCTTGTCCCACGACCAGTAGATAAACATCACCCGGCCCCGGATGTTCTTTTTGGGCAGCGGCCCCCAGTAGCGGGAGTCGAAGGATTCGTCCCGGTTGTCGCCCATCATGAAGTAGCAGTCCGGCGGCACCACCACCGGGCCGAAATTATCGCGCACCCAGTAGCGGTCGGCGTTGCGGCCGCTCTCCCAGTCTCCCTGGACAGCTTTGGGATTGACCGCCGCCTGCGGGAAGGGATATTCCTCAAGGTCGGTATGCTGGATGAACTTTTGTTCCACCTTCCGGCCGTTCAAGTAAAGATCTTTATGCTTCACCTCGATGGTGTCGCCGGGCAGGCCGATGCAGCGCTTGACCAGGGTCAGGCCGTCGTAGGGACTGCGGAAGATCACCATCTGTCCCGGCCGGGGCGAGGCCATGGAAAGCACCGTCTTGTCGGTGAAGGGGATGTGGATGCCGTAGGTGAATTTCTCGGCGAACAGCCGGTCGCCCGGCAGAATGGTCTTCTCCATGGAGCCGGTCGGCACCTCGTAGGCCTCCAGCAGGAAGGGGTTGATGATGAACTTGACCACGATCACGGCAAACAGCAGCGGCCACAGCCAATCGTGCCAGAATTTTTTAAATGTTTTGTTACTCATATAATCCAAAATATTATGGTTTGTTTTTATTTTGCCACAAAAAGCACAGAACACACAAAGATATTAATCGCCACTAAAACACCAAGTATCGATTCCTTATAATCCATTCCCTATCAATCTCCCACCTTCAGCACCGCCAGAAAGGCCTCCTGGGGTATCTCCACGTTGCCCACTTGCTTCATCCGCTTCTTGCCCTCCTTCTGCTTCTCCAGCAGTTTCCGCTTGCGGGTGATGTCGCCGCCGTAGCACTTGGCGGTGACGTTCTTACGGTAGGCCTTGACCGACTCCCGGGCGATGATCCGGCTGCCGATGGCCGCCTGGATGGCGATCTCGTACTGCTGTCTCGGTATCAGCTTGCGCAGCTTCCCCACCAGGGTCTTGCCCCATTCGAAGGAGTGCTGCTTGTGGACGATGGAGGACAGGGCGTCCAGCGGGTCGCCGTTGATCAGGATGTCCAGCTTGACCAGCTCCGATTCGCGGTATTCCAGCATCTCGTAGTCCAGCGAGGCGTAGCCCTTGGACAGGCTCTTCAGCTTGTCGTAGAAATCAAAGATGATCTCGGCCAGCGGGAATTCGTAGAACAGTATCCCCCGGGTGGGGTCCAGGTACTCCAGCTTTTTGTAGATGCCCCGGCGATCCTGTCCCAGCTTCATGATGTTGCCGATGAACTCGGCCGGCACCACGATCTCGGCCGCCACGTAGGGTTCCTCCACCTTCTCGATGCTGACCTCGGATGGCATCTCGGCCGGGTTGTCCACCTGCAGGACGGTTCCGTCGGTCTTGTAGACCCTGTACTCCACGTTGGGCACGGTGTTGATCAGGGAAAGGTTGTATTCCCGCTCCAGCCGCTCCTGGACGATCTCCATGTGCAGCATGCCCAGGAACCCGCAGCGGAAGCCGAAGCCCAAAGCCCCCGAGGTCTCCGGGATGTAGGACAGGGCCGAGTCGTTGAGCACCAGCTTGTCCAAGGCCTCCCGCAGCTCGGGGTACTGCTGGTTCTCGGTGGGGTACAGCCCGGCGTAGACCATGGGCTTGACCTGCTTGTAGCCCGGCAGGGGTCTTTCGGCCGGATGCTCGGCGTCGGTGATGGTGTCGCCCACCCGGGCGTCGGAGACGGTCCGGATGCCGGCCACCACATAGCCCACTTCGCCGGTCAGCAGTTCATCCTTGGGATACAGGCCCAGCTTGAGGGTCCCCACCTCGGTGACCTCGAAGATCTTTTCGTTGGAGAACAGTTTTATCTTCATGCCTTTTTTCAGGCTGCCCTCCACCATTCTGATATACGGCACCGCCCCGCGGTAGACATCGAAGATGCAATCGAAGATCATGGCCCGGGGCGGCCCCCCGGTCTTCCCGGAAGGTGCCGGTATCTTTTCGATGATCACCTGCAGCAACCTGTCGATGCCCAGGCCGGTCTTGGCGCTGACCAGCAGGATATCCTCGTCGTCGCATCCCAGCAGTTCGATGATCTGCTGTTTGCTGCGCTCCAGCTCGGCCGAGGGCAGGTCGATCTTGTTGAGGACCGGAATGATGGTCAGGTTGTGGTTGACCGCCTGGTAGAGGTTGGCCACCGTCTGGGCCTCCACCCCCTGGGTGGCGTCCACCACTAAGATGGCGCCCTCGCAGGCCGCCAGGGAGCGGGAGACCTCGTAGCCGAAATCCACGTGGCCCGGGGTGTCTATCAGGTTGAAGATGTAATCCTGCCCCTCCGGGGAGCGGTAGTTCATCTTGACCGGATGCATCTTGATGGTGATGCCCCGCTCCCGCTCCAGGTCCATGCTGTCCAGCACCTGCTCCTGCATGTCCTTCTTCATGATGGACCCGGTGGTCTCCAGCAGGCGGTCGGCCAGGGTGGACTTCCCGTGGTCTATATGGGCGATGATGCAGAAATTACGGATGTGTGATTGAGACAATTATTGATGCTCCTATACTTATACTGATTTAAACCGATTCATAAATATCAATCGGGTAGCTTTTGTTTATTCAAGATTGTTTTAGCGACATTTTTATCAACTCTTCCATGATCTGCCATTTCTATTAATTCATGTTTTGCCAGTAATTCCGCAGGGTTGACGGTTGTTTCCGATATTAGTACCAATTCAAACTCGCGTCGGGTGTTCCATTCGTCGCCTTCGGACATTGTCGAGTTTGGAACCGCTTCAATGTCATCTTCATTGACGGGCCCTACTAGACGATAGACAAAGCCTTTTGTAAACGGACCGGTATGTTTCCAACCTTTAGCAGAACCATTTCCGATCACTACAGACGGTTTATGGGAAAATATTCGGGCAATATCGAATCGCTGGGTTATGGTACTTCCGGCCCGAAGAGTTTTTAACTTTTTCGGTGAACCGTGATACCAAGGTTTGTCTGATTTAATATGGTTAGACTTTTCCATAGCCGTTATCGGTTTAATATAATTACCGGTACGTGAATCGTTGCTATCAATAATTACTATGATCCTTCACCGATATCAGCTCCCGCCCGCATTGGCGGCATTCCTTTTGATACCAGGTAAAGAGCGCTCCGCAATCGGGACAGCTCCATTTATTTTTCTGCTCCTCCAGCCAAAACCCCAGGCCCTGCTCTTTTAATGAATCCAGATTTTTGAACATCACGGCGCAGTGCGGCAGGACCTCCTTTATCCGCTCCATCATCAGGATCCTTTCCTGCACCAGCTGGCAGGGATATTCGGAACAAAGAATGCAGGCTTCGACCTTCTTTTCGGCGGCGCAGGCCCGAATGCCGCAGCGCCGGCAGCCCTCAAATAAAAGATCAGTCTTACAGCCCCAGCATTCCAAAGGAGCCGGATTGAGATTATCCCTCAGGGGGCCGGCAAGTCCTCCCATTTGGCCGGGACTCCGGTTGCTAAAGACTTTTTATGGGCCGCCACTATCTCGCAGGCCCCGCAATAGAGCCCGCAGTATGACCCGGGATTGAAAACCGACACTAACTTATAAAATATCTAATATTTATATTTCTATTAACCATTCCGTTAAAGAAACGATATGATCCGGTTTCGTTAAATTGGCTGCATTGCTGATATGTTTTGCTTTTAAGTTTTTCATAATTTCTGTGGCCATTTTGCTTTCTATTGCAGCACCAATATATAAAATATTTGGTTTCTTTTTTTGTTTTTTGAAAGCAGTAACGATTCTATCTATGGCTGTTTTTGCCGTCTTCCAATGCTCATCCGCACCAGCCGGGTCTATCCCGCCCTTTAATTCACCTAGTGCAATATAATTACCTGCTTGTAATATTATTTCCTTTATTGGCGTGTTGTATGTTTTGTTCAATACGATTAAATCGATATTATTTTTTACAATTGGAACCGTTACGTTATAATATAATAATCGTGGTTCCTTATTATTGTTATACCAAAATAAACCCTTGGCGTTTTCTAAACCTTCCCCTTTTTCTTTCGAAGAAATCCAAGATTTAGAATTTTCATCAAACCACATATAATTTTTACCGGACATGCGCAATGCAGCCAAAATAGATGTATTTAATTTCTTCTGTGCCACTGTACCCACAATGTTTCGCATAGAACCGCCAAGTGAATCGCCTTTTGTTAAAAGAAATCGGAAAACCAATTCTTCTTTAAATTTATCGCCTGCTGGAATTAAGAAATTCTTAATAAATTCAATTATTGCGTCATCACAACCATCTTCTTTCAAATGTTTTGTTGCCTTTTCTGATATACCTGCTGCTGCAACTAGACCATTCCTTATATCTGGTATTTTAAGTAAATCATTTGGGGTTTTAGTAATTTTTATACGCCTTTGAAGAATTCTAGCCTCTTCAACATATGGTGTTGCTTGCCTGTTTTTTTCAAGAGCTATAGAAATAAAACCAGCCCGTGTTTCACTGTATGTTGTTACAAGGTCTTTTGCCTTGCTTATATGGTCTCGATAAGATTTCATGGTTTTCTCCATATATAAACGCATTTCCTTAATGTTTCTCTGCCATGAAGCCCCATTTGTTGACTGCTGTTGCCTTTTCCTTTGGGCAAAACTGCAATTTTTTCAATATTAAAGCCAAGCTCATTTGCTATTTTTGATAAAATCAAATCTACGGCAATACTTGCGCCGGCATATCTCACATTATCATTAACCATATAAACTTTGCCGCCTTTTTTCATAACACGATATAATTCATAAATCACACAAGCCATTTCATAAAAATAACCTTTGACCATTCTGGGGATTCCGTTATTGTTAAGCGTTTTATTTTTTCTTTTAGATTCTAAATATTCTAAAATTGTTTTTAATAATTTATTGTTATTCGTTGCCTCAATTGCCTTACACCATATAGGATTTATATCTAATAGATTTTTTTCTCTATTTTCTACCGTGCAACTAAGCATGTCTTGTCGTAATTTATTTATCTCATCCTCGCCAGCCCCAAGTAAGGCTAATTCTAAAGCATATGTGCGTGTATAGTCATATCTATTGCAGTACGGCGGTGAAGTAAAAACCATGTCAAACATATTATTATGTAATTTAGGTAGTTCCTTTAAGCAAGAACCCTTTATAATATTTATTTTGCCATGATTATTTGTATTTTTATTTTCCTTAAAAAGATCATCTTCGCTTTCTTCTGTTGTGTCTTGTATTATCTCTTTCAATTTTGATACTATTGCCAAATCAAATGTTTTTATTTCCCCTTTGTTAAAGGGTTTTGCTCCTATACGTCTACCCGACCGTTGGTCCCATCTAAGACATTGCCCATCTTTTCTAGTAAAACTGATGCTTTCCAACACACACAGTAACGCAAAGCGCAATATTTTCTGAATATTACGGTTTTCATCTTCCATGCGAGATAAATATATTTTTATTTTCTTTTCCGTTTCTTTCGGATAAGCATTTTCAGTTATTTTTAAAATACTTATTTGCTTTTCTTTTAAATGGTCATTCCACGGCTTCTCTAAAATCCATGTTTTAATTGTTTTAAAATCATTTTTGGTTGCCTTTAAAATAAGTGCGTTTCTTGCTTCAATAATTTCTTGTCCTATTGGCAACAATTCAATGCCCCATGACTCTATACCCTTTTCGCTTGCAATAAATAACGTTGTCCCACTCCCCGCAAAAGGATCTAGTATTTTTGCTTTTTCGTTCAATCCTTGCTTCTTTATATAATTTAAAACCAGCTCTGCGGAAAACCCCTCTTTAAATTTATACCAGCGATAGACTGGGCGATTTTTATTCGCTTGAAAACTTACAAGTTGTCTTGTTAAAGAATCATCCGTCGATATAACAGAATTGAATTTATTATATATTTCTTTTTCAATAGATAAAATTAGCTTGATATACCTTGTATCATCAATCGATATATCTTTTTTAATTTTATCTTTAGTTTCTATGTAATTTAAAGTTAAATGCATTATATATTATCCGTTTTTTTCTCGATACCCTTCGGCCGCCTTGACGAACCTTTCGAACAGCCTCCTGTGCTCCGGCATGGTCTCGGCGATCCGTTCGGGATGCCACTGCACACCCAGGATGAACCCGCCGTTTCCGCATGACTCAATACCCTCGATCACCCCGTCCGAAGCCCAGGCCACCGCCTTCAACAGGGGGGAGATCTCGCTGGCCGCCTGGTGATGGATGCTGTTTACCGAGACCGAGGTGGAGCCCAGGATGGAGGCCAGACAGGAATCCGGGGCGATGCTGACCGAATGGACCGCCTCATTTGGCAGGTCCTCCCGGTAATGTTCGAAAGACGAGCCTTGCTCGTCGGCGATGTCCTGGTACAGCCCGCCCCCCAGGGCCACGTTCAACAGCTGGTGCCCCCGGCAGATGCCCAGCATCGGCATTTTCCGTTGGGCGGCCCGTCTGATCATTGCCAGCTCGAACTCGTCCCGCAACGGATTGAAGAATTTTGCTTTTGGATGATTCTCTGCGCCCAGGTGCTTGGCTTCAATGTCGCCCCCGCCGATCAGCAGCAGGCCGTCCACCATATCCAGGGCCTGGTCGCAGCGGTCAATGATGGCCGGCACTACTATGGGATACCCCCCGGCCCCGGTGACGGCCCGGACATAGGGCCCGGTCAAAATATGGTGAAAACTGCTCTGGTCCGGGCTGCGCAGGGCGGTAAGCCCGATTATGGGATCCTTCATCTGTTCTTTCCTGAACGCTGTTATTTTGGTTGATCTTAGAGCAACCTGCGAGGGTCTATCATATCATAAATTATGGTGTTTTCGCAAGCCATTCCACTGTTGTTGTGCATCGCTGGCCGGAATCCGGGCGGACGGCAATTTTCCGGAAATCGATCCTACGGCAATATGACTTGACAGGGCCGAGCGGGTCGGGTTATAATCATCATTAATATTCCCGGCCGGCCCCTGGCGCTCCGGAGCCAAACCCATTGCCCTTGAAACTTTTAACCTAATCATAAAAGGAACGAAAATGTCAGTGGCAAAAAAAACCAATATCCAGCCGTCGGATGTTGAAAACATGATGGCCCGGTATCATTACTCCGGCGACACCAGGGCCTTAATCGAGAAAGAGAACCTTCTGCCGGCCGGTTTATTGGCCAGGCTGCATTCCAGCTATCCGCAGTATTCGGGCCTAATGGAATCGTCCGAATTTCTGTTTACCGACAAAAAAAATTACGCGGGCTTGGACGGGTTCCGGGAGATCGTCGGGGTCCTGAACAAAAACGGGATTGATATCGGATTCATCAAGGAGCGCGAACTGTTCATAGAGGTTTACCGTTTTTTGGCCACCAACCATGTTCTGAACACCATAAACTGGAAAAACTTCGCCCGGGACTCGGTTTTCCAGCTGGTTTTCCCGCAGCCGGGCATGATCCGGCCCCAAGCCGTCAAGCTGTACCTTGACGCCAAAACCGACGGCGAGAGGAAAAAGGTCGTCGAGGATTACATGAAAGAAACCAACCCCCATGACGGCAAGCAGAAACTCAACAAGCCCTGGTTCGAAAACGAAAAAGGCGAGCTGGAGTTCCTGGAGGGCAGCCAGCACAAATACCCCCAGTGCCAGCTGGTCTTCGACAAAACGACCCAGAGTTGTTTTGCCTTCTGCACCTATTGCTTCCGGCACGCCCAGGTCCGGGGCGACGAGGATATGTTCATTCAAAACGAGATCCAGCCGGTCCACGATTACCTGAAGCGCCACAAGGAGGTCACCGACCTGCTTCTGACGGGCGGCGACGCCGGCTATATGCCGTTCGAAAGGCTGGAGAAGTACCTGCTCCCGATCATCGAGGACCCCCAGCTGCTCCACGTCAAAACAGTGCGCATGGGATCGCGGGCCCTGACCTTTCAGCCCGAGATGTTCTTGAGCAGCCGCTACAACAACGTCCTGGACCTGTTGGAGAAACTGGTCAACCACGGGGTCCAGGTGGTTTGGATGTCGCATTTTTCGACCCCCCGGGAGATCCTCAATCCCAGCACCATCGCGGCAACCCGCCGGCTCAGGGCCCGCGGCGTGGTCCTCAAGAGCCAAAGCCCGGTGATGAACCACATCAGCCTGTTCGCCGATGAAAGCGGCAAGGTGGACATTGACCGCTCGGCCCAAAACTGGATCGACCTGGGAAACATCTTTGCCATGCTGTCCATCGGCTTCCACTCCATGTACTGCGCCCGGCCCACCGGGGAGCATCATTACTTCACCGTTCCCCTGGCGGAACTTAACAAGGTCTTCAGCAAGGTATACCGTTCTCTGCCCTCCATAAACCGCCCCTCCCGATACATCACCATGACCTCTTCGGCCGGCAAAACCTCCATGCTGGGGACGGTCGAGGTAAACGGGGTGAAGGCCTTTGCCCTGAAATTCAATGAGAGCCGGAACATGGAATGGATGGACCGGGTCTTTCTGGCAAAATACGACGAGCAGGAAAACACCGTCGCAAACCTCGTTCCATTCGATACCGACAAATATTTCTTCGAGGACGAGCTGAAGCAGATCGAAAAGAACCTGCATGAATTCCTGGAAAAAAGATTAAAGAAATAATATCGAGGCCAGCGATAAACCGATGATAAACAAAATCGTTAAATCAGCCGCCGAGGCCGTGGCCGATATCTTCGACGGAGCCGTGGTGATGATCGGCGGGTTCGGCGAGGCCGGCAGCCCCATCGAGCTGATCCACGCCTTGATAGATCGCGGGGCCAAAGGGCTTACCGTGATCAGCAACAACACCGGGAGCGGACATGTCGGGCTGGCGGCCCTGATCGAGAACAAACAGGTCGGGAAAATGATCTGCTCTTTTCCCAGATCCGCCAATTCCAAGGTGTTCCCCGAACTATACCGCCGGGGCGAGATAGAGCTGGAGCTGGTCCCCCAGGGCACCCTGGCCGAACGGATCCGGGCCGGCGGGGCCGGCATCCCGGCGTTTTTTACCCCCACCTCGGTGGCCACCCCGCTGGCCGACGGCAAGGAGGTGCGCCTTTTCAACGGCCAGGCCTTCGTGATGGAATACGCCATCAAGGCGGATTTTTCGCTGGTAAAATGCCGGGCGGCCGACCGCTATGGAAATTTGGTCTATAACAAAACGGCCCGGAATTTCGGCCCGATCATGTGCACCGCCGCCGAAACCACCCTTGTTCAGGCGAAAAAAATCGTGGAGCTGGGGGACATCGACCCGGAGCAGGTTGTGACCCCGGGCATTTTTGTCAAACGGGTGGTTGAAATACCCCACCCCGCCCATGAATCGCAGCTTGTATCGGAAGACAGGAGATACCCATGACACTAGCGGAGAACGGCTGGAGCCGGAACCAAATGGCCCAGAAGGCCGCTTCCGACATTCCGGACGGCGCTTATGTGAATCTGGGCATCGGCATTCCCGAATTGGTGGCCGATTTTGTCCCCCCCGGCCGGGAGGTCATCTATCACACCGAGAACGGATTGCTGGGCATGGGTTCGCCCCCGGGGCCGGGCGGGGAGGACCCCGAGCTGATCAATGCCGGAAAGAAGCATGTGACCGCGATACCCGGCGCCTGTTTTTTTCATCACGCCGATAGTTTTACCATGATCCGGGGAAAGCACATCGACATCTGCGTGCTGGGCGCCCTGCAGGTTTCACAGAACGGCGACCTGGCAAACTGGTCGACCGGCGAACCCGGTGCGGTTCCGGCGGTGGGGGGGGCCATGGATCTGGTGGCCGGGGTGAAAACAATTTTTGTCATTACCCAGCACATCACCAAGGAGGGCGAGCCCAAGATAGTTGCCGAATGCACCTATCCCCTTACCGGCAAAGGGGTGGTCGACACGGTCTACACCGACCTGGCCGTCATCGACGTTACCGAAAAGGGCCTGTTTGTAAGGGAGCTGGCCCCCGGCATATCCTTTGAGCACCTGCAGAGCAACACCGGCGCAAAGTTGAACCGGTATCCCAGTTCAAAATAAAAGCCCAAACCATTAACCTAAACATTTACTGCTGATATGGAAACGCCAAAACCAAAACGAACCGCCGAGGAAATTTATAAACAGGCCTGCACCGTGATCCCGGGCGGGGTAAGCCGTAATACCGTCTTTCGCCGGCCCTGTCCCCATTATACCGCCAGTGGCTCCGGCTGCTATGTAACCGGCATCGACGGGGTCCGGCGCATTGATTTTGCCAACAACATGGCCGCCCTGATCCACGGCCACATTCATCCGGCAATTACCGGCGCGGTCATCGAACAGCTCCAGAAAGGGACCGCCTTCACCATGGCCACCGAGGTCGAGGTGGAGTTTGCCCAGCTGTTGTGCGACCGGGCTCCCGGATTTGAAAAGATCCGCTTTGTGAATTCCGGAACCGAGGCGGTGATGGCCATGATCAAGGCCTCGCGGGCCTTTACCGGCCGGCCCAAGATCGCCAAGGCGGAAGGGGCCTATCACGGCACCTACGATTTTGCCGAGGTCAGCCAGACGTCAAATCCCTCAAACTGGGGCGATATCGACAGGCCGAACAGCGTCCCCCTGGTCCACGGCACCCCCCAGGGCGTTCTGGACGATGTTGTGGTCTTCCCCTTTAACGACATTGAACGGACGATCGCCATTTTAAACCGGCTGGCCGGCCAGATTGCCTGCGTATTGATCGACCCGATCCCCCACCGGGTCGGGCTTATTCGGGCCACCAGGGAATTCATGGAGGCGGTATACAAATGGACCCGCGAAAACGGCGCATTATTGGCCTTTGACGAGGTTGTCACCTTCCGGACAAACTATGGCGGCGCCCAGGAGGACTATCCCGTGCGGCCCGATCTTACAGCGCTGGGCAAGATAATCGGCGGGGGGTTTCCCGTGGGAGCCCTGGCCGGACGCTCCGAGGTGATGAAGGTGCTCGACCCCCGGGAAAGCAAGGTCCTCTTTCCCCATTCCGGAACCTTTTCGGCCAATCCCATCACTATGACAGCCGGCCGGGTGGCCATGGAATTGTTTGACCGGGAGGCGGTTTTGAAACTGAACGCCCTGACCAAAACAGCCGTGGCCCGGATCGAGGAGGCGGTTAAAATCGCCGATGTCCCGGTTTCGGTTACCGGCGCCGGCTCGATGTTCCGCATCCATCTGAAGGCTTTGCCCCCCACCACCTATCGTGAAGCCTACCAGACAGCCGAAACCGCCGCCCTGGTCAACGAGCTGCTGGACTACCTTTTCTTCAGCGAAAATATAGTGCTGATCAACACCTTTGCCTGCATGTTTTCAACCGCCCTCAGCCAGAATGAGGTTGACCGGCTGGCCGAAGCCATGCTCAAGGGGTTTCGGCTCATCAAGCCCAAACTGGAAATATTACAATAGTTGGAAAAGGCCATGACAGAAGCATATATCTGCGACGCCGTCAGGACCCCGGTGGGCCGCTATGGCGGCGCCCTTTCCTCGGTCAGAACCGACGACCTGGCGGCGATTCCCCTAAAGGCGCTGACGGAAAGAAATCCCGGGGTAGACTGGCTGGCGGTGGACGATGTCTTGTTGGGCTGCGCCAACCAGGCCGGGGAGGACAACCGCAATGTGGCCCGGATGGCCCTGCTGCTTGCCGGGCTCTCCGAAACCATTCCCGGGGCGACCATCAACCGGCTGTGCGGTTCGGGCATGGACGCCGTCGGCAGCGCCGCCCGGGCCATCATGGCCGGGGAGGCCGGCCTGATAGTCGCCGGCGGCGTCGAGAGCATGTCCCGGGCCCCCTTCGTGATGGCCAAGTCCGAGGAGGCCTTCTCCAGATCGGCGGAAATATACGACACCACCATCGGGTGGAGATTCATAAACACAGCCCTGGCCAAGAAATACGGCGCCGAGTCCATGATCGAAACCGCCGAGAATATCGCGTTTGATTTTAAAATCAGCCGCCGGGACCAGGATCTGTTCGCATACTGGAGCCAGTCCAAGGCCGCCGACGCCCAGAAGACCGGCCGGCTGGCCGGGGAAATAATTCCGGTGGCCGTTTCCCAGCGCAAAGGGGACCAGGTTATAGTTGACCGGGACGAACACCCCCGGCTGACATCGCTTGACAAGCTGGCCGGGCTTAAGCCGCTTACCCGCGAGCAAGGTTCGGTAACCGCCGGGAACGCCTCCGGGGTCAACGACGGGGCGGCGGCCTTAATAATCGCTTCTGAAGCGGCCGCAAAAAAACATGGCTTGACCCCCCGGGCCAGAATACTGGGAATGGCCACGGTCGGGGTCCCTCCCCGCTTAATGGGAATGGGGCCGGTTCCGGCTACGAAAAAATTGCTTGAGCGTTTGGGTTTGAAGCTGGCCGATATGGATATCATCGAGCTGAACGAGGCCTTTGCCGCCCAGTCGCTGGGCTGCGCCCGCCAGCTTGGCCTGGAGGATAATGATCCCAGAATAAATCCCCTTGGCGGGGCGATAGCCCTGGGCCACCCCCTTGGGATGAGCGGGGCCCGGATCGTGGCTAGCGCCAGCCACCAGCTGCAGCAGTCCAATTATAAAAAAGCCCTCTGCACCATGTGCATAGGGGTCGGACAGGGCATTGCCGTTGTCATTGAAAAGGTTTGACCGAATAGACCATATCTTGGAACATTAAAAACCCCCGCCGTTGGCGGGGGTTTTTAAATATTCTTTTCACGTTTTATTCAACTGCTCTCTCAAGCTAAAAACACTCATTATCTCTTTTCTCTGCAGAAAACCCTTCTTTAGGTCAGCCTCCAGTTGCCCGGCGATGGAGTCTATCTTTTCAATTGCGCTGGCAATATTCTCCTTGGCCCGGGCCGTTTCGCCCAGCTGATGATCCGTTTTCGCCAGGTTATACCAGGCCTCGATCTCCAGCTCGATGGCCGAGACCGCCTCCTCGTCCTCGACGATTATGGTCCGGGACAGAACGTCGGCCAGCAGGTCCCGGGCCTTGGCCAGCATTGCGCGGTCCGGCCTATCCGCCAGAGCCCGGCTGATGATGATCTTGGCGTTGAGCACCTGGTGGCGGTGGGTGTTGAACCTTTCGATCTCCAGCGATATCTGGATGGCCTTATCCAGGCACTGGACGGCCTTCTCCGGCTGGCCCCAGGCCAGATAGAGCTCGGCCATCTCAGCCAGGATGCTAGCCTCCTTACCCCGACCCTTCACCTCCCCGGCCACCTCCAGGGCTTTGGCGAATTCCTTTTCGGCCGATTGATGATCTCCGGTGCTTTGGTATATCCGTCCCAGTCCGGCATGGCCGAAGGCGTCCCCCACCAGGTTATTGATCTTCTGATTGATCTCCAGATAGCGGCCATAGAATTCCCGGGCCTGCCGGTATCTTCCCAGGGCATGGTATATCTCCCCCAGATTATTGCAGGAGATGGCCACCGAAAGAAGTTCCCCGGATTGTTCGGCCATATTGAAAGACTTTAGCTGGAACTCCAGGGCCTGGGCGAACAGCGCCTTGGCTTTGTAGATGCCGCTGAGATTGTTGTACACCGAGCTGGTGCGCGCTCCCTCCCCCAGCTCCTCCAGCAGTCCGATCTCCTTGTCGTAATATTCGATGGCCCGGTCGTGCTCGCCGACGGTGCTGTCGATCAGCCCCAGGATGTGGTACAGCGAGGCCTTGGCGCTGGCGGTCTCCCGGTCGGTCCGGCCGGCCCTCAAATCCAGCACCAGGCCGGCCCCGTCGGTAAAGCTGCGGGCCCGCTCCAGGTAGCCCTGGCGAAAATATACCCAGGCCAGGTTGCGATAGGCATGGAACAGGTCCAGTGAATCAGGGTTCCCGGACAGGCCCACGATGGCTCTCTCCAAGTACACCACCGCCTCCTCGAAGCGGCTCTGCCTCAGCAGGTTCTCCCCCCGCTTGATCAGGACGATGTTCCGCTGTTCCTCGGTATAGGCATCCTTTTCCAATTCCTCCAGTATAGCCGCCGACTGTTCCTTATGGCCCTTGGCATCGGCCAGGTCGAACAGGCTGATGCCGGCTGCGAATTTGTCCCTGGGTACCGCGGCCTTCCGGTAGCTCGCCAGCAGGGCTGCCAGGTCCGGATCTTCCTGGAATTTTATTTCCTCTGGTTTTTCGGTCATCTCGTCACCGTTTCTTGTTCAGCCATTGCAGGGGGTCCACCGGCTTGCCGCCTTTGCGGACCTCGAAATGCAGGATGGGGCCGTCCACCGACCCGCCCACCGTCCCGATCTGCTGGAAGATCTCCACCCGGGAGCCGGTGGCCACCAGGATATCGCTCAGGTTGCCGTAGAGGGTATAGAAGCCGGATTGGTGGTCTATCAGCACCACGTTGCCGTAGCCTATGAATCTCTCGGCGTAGACCACTTTGCCGGCGGCCACCGACCGCACCGGAGCCCCGGCCGACGACAGGATATCTATCCCGTTGTTCTGGATATAGGTGTTGTATTTTTCGTGTTTCTTCAGGCCGAAGCTGGAATGCAGTCTGCCGTCGGCCGGCCAGTTCAGCGAGCCCTGGTTCCTCTCCAGATAGCTGGGGGCCGCCGGCACATGGGTGTTGCGGCTGCGGGCCAGTTCTGCTTTGCGTTCCTTCTCCAGGCGGTCGATTATCCTTTGCAATTTTTTGGCCGACTCCTGGAGCTCCTTGACCAGCTCCTCCTTGGATGTCTTCTCCCGCTGCACCCGGCCCAGCAGTTTCTTCTGCTGGGCCTCGTCATCGCTCAGGTTGGACGCCTCCCGCTCGGTCTCGCCCTTGACCTGGGCCAGGGTCATCAGCTTGCTCTCCCGGTCCTGTTTGTCCCGAACGATCTCCCGCTTCTGGCCGTCGATGTTATCATAGAGCTTCCTGTCCTGTTCGGTTATCAGGCTCATGTACTTGTATCTTTTGGCCATATCGGCAAAGGACCGCTCCGAGACCAGAACCTCCCACTGGTACAGGCCGCCTTTTTTATATATCTCCCGCAGTCGGACGGCCATCAGGGCCTCCTGCTTGACCAGCTGTGATTCGGTGGTCAGCAGCTGCTCCCCCAGGGTCTTCAGCTCCTTGTTCAGGCGGGCTTCCTTCTGCCGCAGGGCCGACAATACCTGCCGGGTCAGGCGAACCTGTTCCGCGGTGCGTTCCAGCTGGCCCAGGATGCCCTTCTCCTGCCCCTTCAGTTCCGAGGCTCTGGCCCTGGCCTCTGACAGTTTGCGTTTTACTTCTTTAAGGGCATCCTCCTGGTCATCAATGCTTTGACCGTGGGTATTCAACGCCGTCAATGCCAGAGCTAAAAACAAATATAAGATTTGGAGTGTTTTTCTCATTCAAATATTATTGATTTTCGGAAACAAGCGATATCTGTCCTCCGGCCTTTCGAATGATTATCTCGCCGAACAGGGCGTTCTGCAGCACCCTCACCCGGCCCAGCCGGATCAGCTCCAGCAGGGCGAAGAAGGTGACCACCATCACCAGCTTCCTCTTTTCACCGGCGAACAGATCTCTGAAGCTCATCTGGTCGCATTCCAGCACCTGTTTCAGTATGAAATCTATCCGATCCTCGATGGTAATGTCCTCGCCCACTATCTCGTACAGCCTCACCTTGTCTATCCGCTCCACCACCTGGCGGAAGGCCGACAGCAGCTCGTACAGCCCCACCTCCGGCACCGGCGGCTCGGATTGTTTTTCCTCCTGCTTTTCGATGGCCCCCTTGGGCCGGGGGAACATCAGCCGCTGCACCTCCTCGCGGTCCTCCAGGCGGGAGGCGGCCTCCTTGAATTTCTTGTATTCCAGCAGCTGGCGCACCAGGTCCTGGCGGGGATCCTCCATCTCGCCCTCGATCTCCACGTGATGCGGCAGCAGGAGTTTGGATTTGATCTTCAGCAGGGTGGCGGCCATCACCAGAAACTCCCCGGCCAGGTCGATGTCTAAGGCCTTCATGATCTCGATGTATTCCAGATATTGCTGGGTGATCCGGGCGATGGGGATGTCGTAGATGTCCAGCTCCTCCTGCCGGATAAGGTATAACAGCAGGTCCAGGGGGCCTTCGAATATCTCCAGTCTTACCTGGTATGGTTGGTTAGGCATTTATATTTATGCTCCTTGTGTATTTTTGGGGAAGTAAAATAATTTTATCATATAACCAACGATAACCCCGGAAAGTATAAACACAAAAAACCATGCCGCAATCTGGGCGTAAAGTTCGACATAAGAAATCTTTATATTGCCGGCATCAAAGGCTTCCATGGCTAACTTGTTGATTAACCCGGTGCCACAAATAAATGGTTTTATCTGATATAACGTATCCGTCGCTGGTTGTATTAATGCGTTTTCTGGCGGTACTAATATTACTGGCATAGCACGTACATCAAAGGTTTTTATTATCATTGCCGCCTTATATATAAACATCAATAGGCCGAATTTTAGACCCTTTACAATTATCGGATCGTTGAGAAATTTATAGCCAACAATAAAAATCGCAACAAACAACATGCTTTCAATAATATCGGTTGCAATTCCCCACCACTGTAGTTTTGATAACTGTAACCATCTAAATTCAATCCAGGGAGGTAACGGCCAAATTTCTATCCTTAGATGGCTATAGGCCAACGCGTGCAATGTTGGCAGGGCGTAATCGCTTTCTCCCGACCCGATAATAAACTGGTCGATGTTGGGATAGGCTTCGGCAACCAGCCAAAAAAAAGACGTTGCTATTACCAACAATACCAAGCTGGCAATAATAAAGCCAAAGACCCAAATTATCGGGCGTATAAAGGCGCTACTCTTTCCCATATTCTTTTATTTTTATTGTAATATAACCTAAAGTCAAACTGGATGCTATTGTCGCGACAAGCCAGACCAGTAGGTATATTGACGGGAGCCACCCGGCACTACTAAGCCAGCCCGTCATCATCAACACCTTACCAACCATTATGCCCTGCCAGGCAAAAACCAATAACCCATAAAGAATGCTTTTCCTCAGTATCCTACCTGGGATTTTTCTATAAACCCCAAAAAATATAAGAGCAAAAATAATGCTGTTTATCACATCTGCCGCTAGTCCCTTCCACCGTTTATGAATCGTTTCCTTCTGGTGGCCAATGCTTTGTCTCGAAATATCTTCCTTTGCCGATATAAGCAGGGCTACCTGTGGGATGATGAGTTCGGTCTCATACCCAGGCATTACATAACCTTTGTCTTTATCGTAAAGTACTCTTGTGGGCAGAATAAAAACAATAGAACTCACTATCATTAAGGTTACTAATGATGCCCCTCTTAAAAAATATACAATTAGCCGATGACGCATATTCTTTGATTTATCAAATATCATTACTTATTCTTTATATTTTTCTTTAACAAAGAATTGTGTTGAAAAGTGATTTCCTTTATTAAAACACCTGTTCTGCTTTTAATTATTTATTTTTGGTCAAGCTTTCTAGGTTTAAACGTTCCTACTGACAAAAGACCTATTGCACGGCATGCTCTCTTATATCAGCCAGTCATCCAATTTAAGCAATGTTATAGACATAATCTCACCTGTCTCCACTTTTACCATTTTCAAGTAAAGTTCCAATTTTCCGCCGTCAATGTGAAGCTTTGGCAAAATTAATATTTGGGCGCCCACCAATTTCCCCACGGTTATGG
This sequence comes from Candidatus Edwardsiibacteriota bacterium, assembly GCA_020053305.1. Classification (GTDB taxonomy): domain Bacteria; phylum Edwardsbacteria; class AC1; order AC1; family EtOH8; genus UBA2226. The sequence goes on from JAGVNJ010000006.1 coordinate 91,790, forward strand.
ACTTATCACTGTCAAAAGCGCCGGTCAGGCTTAATTTGTGCTCCGACATAATCTGCCGGAGATCCTTCCTTTCCAACAGCCTAAAAGCACGTATTTTAGCTAGATTCAATATCAATCTATCCTCTAAAGCCTCGGATTTTTTCCGTAAAGACTCGTCGTAGATTGTTATCGGCATTACTGCCGTGGGTGTCATTGTATCAATTTTTATAATGGAGTAATCCAGCAATTGCCGCACTCCCTCGGAAAAAAGCTCGGTTAATACTTTGTCTTTATCTGCATCCTTCGGAGCGGTGGTCTCAAAATATTCCGGCTCGATTTTTATCGGCTGGTCGCTTTGATTGGCCAATTCCTGTTTTATTATTCTCACAATAATAGCGTCAAGGTTTTCGGTCTGGAAATTACTGCCGGTATGGTGGCTTACGCTGGTTGAGGTTCCACCCTCGCTTTCCCCTTTTTCGCCATAGGTAAGGAAGATAAACTGACCCATGGTATATTGGGCTAATTGACGAAAGATATATTCGCCCTGAATATCCAACCCGCTGGCGCCGATAGAAAATATTTTTATTCCTTGGGCCGCCGCCTGATGCATGGCTGTAATATAGGTGTATTTTTGGTCGCGGTATATGTGCGGCGGCGCGTCGGCTACTAAAAAAACAAGTTTAATGGCGCTATCCCGCCATTTTAAGCCGCTGATAGCCTCTTTCAATCCCTCCTGAATATCCTCCGGTGTGTCCCCCCCTCCACCAGCCTGAAGCGAGTCCAAAGATTTTTGAAAGACTTCCGTTTTTGATACAAACGGTCTGGTTAAGGTTACAAATTCATCCCCCCGGTCCCGGTAAGCCACCATGCCAAAACGGACATCTGGACTGGGCGATATTTGTCCAATTTGATAATTAATCATCTGGAGGGTAGCTTTTAACCGGGCAATCTCATCTCCCATACTGCCGGTGGCATCCAATAGAAAAGCAATGTCCAGGGGAACCTTTTTTATCTTTGGCCGTTTAATATTCAAGTTAATATCTATCGATCGTCTGCCATCTGGGGTAAATTCGCTTTTTGCCGTTTGCTGGTTGTACTCTGCTTCAACCGTAAAAGACTCATATATGACCGGCATCACACTAAAGATGGGGACAGGTCCCGCAGATTGTTTGCGGTTTTGATTATAGCTAATAGAATTCTCCGATGTAAAAAACATTGCCTGGCCGTTGGCATAGGTTTTTCTTTTTGTCTGATAATTGCCTTTGTTGTCTTTTATGGTCAGCAAACAATTAGCTATCGGCTTTCCGTCAATGTCCTTAACCGTAAATATTACCCGGCCGCTGATATCTATTTTGTACGATTCAACATATTTGTATTTTTCCAAAAAATTGAGGAAATAATTGAATTGTTTGTTATCATCCTCCCAGCCGGCTTTTACTCCCGGAGAAATGGGCTTCTTTGCCGGCGATGCTATGATACCTTCTTTAAGGGCTTCCGGCTTTGCCGCAACCTCGGATGGTATGGATGGCGGCATTTCCTCCTCTGTCTTCTTGTCGGGTTTTGTGTCGTCCTTAAAATACGCAATTTCGTCAGAATGTCCCTCCCGTTTATTCAGTGTTCCCGATGAGCTTGCGTCTTGGGCCGTATTTCCTACTACTTTGCCGGCATCGGTATTTGGCAGGGCATTAATTTCCTTGGTTGAAACTACCCTGCTGGTAGTAGTGGCATCGGGAATGACTTGTTGCCTTTTGGCCTCAACAGTAATGCCCTTAACTTCCATTACCGTGGGCTTAAGTTTGAAATTGATGGTGGTGGTCAGACCCATAATGGATTTAATATTGGTACAAGTTACCGGTTCATAACCCATCATCTTGGCTTGCAGAGAATATGTTCCCACCGGTACGTCTTTCAGAATATACTTTCCATCATTGTCGGTGTTGGCGCCGATGGTGGTGCCTAATAGCTCTACCACTGCCCCGGGCAACGGCTCATTGGTCTCCGAATCCGTCACCACTCCGGTGATCTTGCCGGTGGTGTCGGCGTATAAAACATGAGAAATAATAATTATGGCGAGCACAGACATTGTCAAAATATTTTTTCCCATTATAACTCCTTAGTAATTAAAATTATTTTGATTCTCAGCATCCTACCCCATGTGCTCCCTCAGATCCAGTCGCCTCAGCTTGGGCGCCAGCCGGGCCACCGCGGCGGCCACCGCCAGTGTCATCCCGCTGTTGAACAGCAGGACCTTCGCTCTTAACCCAGCCCTTAAGGGCTGGGTTAAAAAACCGAGATGCGGTCTACTTGGTCTTCATCACGAACACGCCGTCCCAGTTCTCCGGCGGCGGCAGGACCTTGAAGTCCTCGCAGCGGCCGATGTAGGTCTGGCTGGGCCCGTCGTCGGGGTCCACTTCCAGGGCCTGCTGGAACAGGGCGATGGCACCATCCCAGTTCTTGGCCCGGTACTCCGCCAGGCCCTTAAGATAGATCTCCACCGCCTTCCTCTTCTTCTCCGATACGTCAGCCTCGGCCAGACCCAGCAGTTCATACACCCGCACCGGCTGTTCCTTGCCCACCACCCTCAGCAGGTCCAGTTCGCGGACGGGATACAGCCCGGTGACCTTGGCATAGGTGAACTCCGAGATCATGATGGCGGTGCCGTATTCCTTGTTGGCCCCCTCCAGCCGCGAGCCCAGGTTCACCGAGTCGCCCATGGCGGTGTAGGATTTCTTGCGCTCCGAGCCCACGTTGCCGACGGTCACCTGGCCGGTGTTGATGCCGAACCGGGTGAACAGGTTGGGCATCTGCCGCTTGGCCAGGTCGGCGTTGAGCACCTTCAGCCGCTGGTTCATGGCCCAGACGCACTTGATGCAGGTCTCGGCATGCTGGGGATCCTCGGTGGGGGCGCCCCAGAAGGCCATGATGGCGTCGCCCTCGTACTTGCTGATGTACCCGCCGTGCTCCAGCACCACGTCGGACATGTTGCCCAGGTATTCGTTGATCAGGGCGATCAGCCGCTCCGGGGTGCCTAATTTTTCCGAGAACGAGGAGAAGCCCTTGATGTCAGAGAAGAAGACGGTGATCTCCTTCTTGTCTCCGCCCATCAGCAAAAGATCGGGGTTGGCCATGATCTTATCCACCAGATCCTTGGACATGTAGCCCTGAAACATATTCTTGATCCAGACCTTCTGTTTCTCCTCGGTCAGGTAGCGATATCCCAGGATGGCCATGTTGGTGAACAGCACCACCGCCAGCGGCCGCACCATCTCGACCCAGATCAGCGACTTGTCGAACAGCGCAGTAGCAGCCACAAAGTAGGCAACTACCAGTCCCGTCAAAATCAGACCGGCGTTGATGGGTTTGAACCTTAGGGAGACGAACACCGTCAGCAGCCCGATAGCAATCAACAGGGCCAGTTGTATATGCCATGGGATGACCTGAATGAACTTCCCGGTAAGCAATGTCTCCATAATGTTGGCATGGATCTCCGGCCCGGGAAACTGGTTGGAGAAGGGCACCACCCGCAAGTCCATCAGGCCGGCGGCGGTGGCCCCGATGATCACGATCTTGTCCTTAAAGTACTCGGCCGGGACCAGCTCCATCAATACGTCGGAATAGGAGATGTACCGGAATTTCTTGAACTGCCCGAAATAACTTATCAGCATCCGGCCTTCATTATCAATGGGGATCTTTAATTTGTCTCCGCATTTTATAAACTTTCCCAGTTCGACGGTAACCTGGTCCTTGCCGATCCCCATTTTATCCAGCACTATTTGGAAATCCATGGATGGATAGCTGCGATCGTTAAGGGCCATAAACAGCGGGATCCTGCGGGCCGTCCCGTCCTCGTCCAGTTCAATATTGTAATACCCGGTCCCCCGGGCCGATTCCAGCAGGACCGGCACCGGCGGAAAGATACTGGCCACCTGATACAGGTCCCCTGCAATGTTAAGATATTTGAATTTTTCGGTACCGTCTGGCGGAAGAGCGTAGGAGTATTTACGGGTGCCAAGATCGGAGCTGTCATCCGGCTCGCCGGTGGTAAGGTAGAAGGGAAGGTAGACGTTGCCGCTGGACTTGATGGCGGCGGCAAAATCAAGGTCGTATCCCCAGGAGTAAAGCACCGCGTCTATGGTTGATGTTAGCTGGTCCGGTTTTAGCGGGATTTTCAGGTCCTTCAGTTGGGACGATATGTTCTCTGTCTTGGCGTCCTCAAACAACTGGACAACGTCCGGCATCAGGCTGTCACTCTCCACAAAGAAGATGTCGAAGGCCACTGCCGCCGCGCCGCCCTGGGCCAGGTAGTCCGCCACTTTGGCATGATACAGCCGGGGCCAATTGTAGAAACGCCCCAGCTTGGCCAGCGAATGGTCGTCGATGTCCACTATAATGACATCATCTATATCCTGCTCTCCCATCTGCCCCACCCTCAGGCGGTAACGAAGGTCGTAGGTCTTGTTCTCCATGCCCTGAAATAGAGTGGGGAACACATAGGAAATAGCCAGCACCGCCGCCACCACGGCGATCCCCACCAGGGCCCCGGTGGTTTTTTTGCTCCTGATGACATTGCTCATTTATCCCCCTCCTTCTCCAAAGCCGCCACGAATGCTTCCACTAATTTAGGGTTGAACTGGGTCCCGCTGTCCTGGCGTAATCTTCGGACCGATTCCTCCATCCCCAGCCCTTTTCTATAGGGCCGGTCGGAGTTCATGGCGTCGTAGGAATCTCCCACACAGATGATCTGGGCGTCCATGGGCACCTGATCGCCGGTCAGCCCGGCCGGATAACCCCGTCCATCCAGTTTTTCATGGTGATGCCTGACTCCGGGAATGATCTCCTTCATCTGCTTGATGGGCTCCAGGGCTTCGGCCCCCTTGTTGGGATGGTCTTTGACAATGGCAAACTCCTCGGCGGTCAGGCCGGATGGTTTCTTGAGTATGGCGTCCGGCATACCAATCTTGCCCACATCGTGCAGCAGGGCTGCCAGCTCCAGCCGTTTGCGGTTCTCGGTATCGTATCCCAATTGATCGGCTATCATCAGGGCGTACTGGGTGACCCGGGAGGAATGGCCGGCGGTATAATCGTCCTTGGCGTCTATCAAGCTGACCACTGTGCGGATGGAGTTCAAAAACAACTCCTGCAGGTCGGTGTACAGGCTGGCGTTCTCGATGGCCACCGCCGCCTGGCGGGCCAGAGTCTCGAACAACTCGACGTCCTCCCGGGAGAACAGCCCGCCCTTCTTATTGAGCACCTGGGCAACCCCGATCAGCTTGTTCTTGGGCTTCAAGGGCACGGTGATGGCATTGCGGGTTTGGAATTTGGACTTCTCGTCCACCTTGGAGTAGAAGCGGGGGTCCTTGGTAACGTCCGGCACCAGCAGGGTCTGCATGTGCTCGGCCGCCCAGCCCACCATCCCCTTGCCCCAGGGTACCCGGATCAGCTTGACCGCGTCTCCGGCATCGCCGGTGGCGATCTCGAAGAAGAACTCGTGTTTCTCCTCGTCGTATAAAAATATTGACGAGGCCTCGGCATCGATGACGTCCTTGGCCACCGTCATCACCGTCTCCAGCACCCTCTTGACGTCCAGCGAGGAGGAGATCAGGGCCGATGTTTCGGCCATGGCCGAGATGCGCTCCACCTTTTCCCGGGCCTCAGTATACAGCCGGCTGTTCTCTATCAAGGTGGACAGATGGGCCCCCAGCAGTTCGATGATCTCCAGGTCGTCGTCGTTATAATCCTCATCCCTCAGCTTGTTGATCAGCTCCACCACCCCGATCACCTCGGCCCGGGATTTTAACGGCACGCACAGGATGCTGCGGGTGGGAAACTCCACATTGTCGGCTATCTCCTTTTTCCATTTGGGCTCGGAGGCCACGTCGTTGACAATCAGCGGGATGCCGGTCTTGGCCACCCAGCCGGCGATGCCCTGACCGACGGGTATTTCCAGGCCCTCCAGCTTGGCGGCGGCCGGCCCCTTGACGATGGAGAATTTCAAGGTGGTGCGGTCGGAGGACAACAGCAACAGCGACCCGGCCTCGGAGGGCGCGATCTCGGTCACCAGGTCCATGGCCCGGTCCAGCAGCGGCTGGACATCGAAGGTGCTGGCGGCGATCTCGTTGACCCGCTGGAGCACCTTCAGCTTCATCTTGAGGCTGGAGAGCTCGCTCTTGGCGGTGGGCATCAGGGCCATCCGGCGGGAGACGGCTCCGTGTACGGTCTTTTTCTTTTTGGGCGCAGGCATGATATACCTCCCTGAAAAGACATTATAATTGATAATATTGTCTAAGTTATTTGGCAACTATGTTTTAACATCTCATTTTATAACAACCTCCGGTTTAAAGCAAGCATTAAATATGCATAAAATATTGGACGGTAAAAGCCGGTAGAATATTAACCACTAAGGCACCAAGGCACAAAGATTTTTTAACCTTTGGCATAGTGTCATTACGAGAAAGCAACCTTAATTTTCAGACGAAGTAATCTGGTTTATATTGCAAAGACATGACGGCGCACTGTCCCTAATTAGAAATATCGAAGGAACGGGCCTCATACCCAACCCCGTTTCAGCCGGTTCCCGCGTCATTGCGACTTCAATGACAAAGTGAAAGTGTTTTTGATCCCAGATAAGTTGGATTCACTGAACGGTATCCCTTGATGTATGGTGTTCTTGATTGGAC
>JAGVNJ010000017.1 GCA_020053305.1 Candidatus Edwardsiibacteriota bacterium
ACGGCGCTGGGGGCTGTGCCTGCCAGACTTTGGGGTTACAACCATTTCGCATCTACGATGCTCCGGGTGGGAAACCATGCCGCGCCTACGGCGCTGGGGCCTGTGCCTGCCAGACTTTGGGGTTACAACCATTTCGCATCTACGATGCTCCATGCATAACCCCGTAGGGGCGCAATGTTGGTAGCGCCATCGGCGCGTAATGTTTGTAGCCCCGTAGGGGCGACATGTCTGTAGGCTCGTAGAGCCGGAATGTTTGTAGCCCCGTAGGGGCGACATGTTTTTCCCCGTTACCCGGCCCCATATTTTTTGGGCTGGCCGTGTTTAACCAGCAGTTCGTTGATTTCTTTTTTCAGGTCCATCACCCGGTCCTCCCGATCCAGCATGGCGCCCTGCCAGCGCTGCAGCTCTGACAGTTGGGTTTTTATCTGATCCTCGGCCCGTTTGCGCTCGGTGATGTCCCAGGCCAGGTCAGCGAGTTTCGACACAGTCACGATGTCGGCTTCGGTATAGTTCTCGGGCTTGTTGCCCATGCCCAGGATCGCCGTAATCTTATCCCCGCGCATCACCGGCACAACCAGTTCACGAATGACGGCGGCGTGACCCGCCGGCATCCCTTTGCGGTGAGGCAGGGAAGCATAGTCGTTATGGATCACCGGGCGGCGTTCCCGGACGCAATCCACCCAGATGCCTGCTTCGGACACATTATAGTGCCGTCCTTTGCCTTCCGCTTTGCACAATTCCTGAATCGTTCTGGTGGACCAGGTCTGCAGCGACAGCGTCTGTTGATCGGCTTCCAGGAAGTGATAGAAACCGATCCGGCTGCCGGTAAGGATTTCCAATTCATCCAGCGTTGCCTGGAGCAGTTCATCCAAGGAATGGGTGGGAGCAAATTGAATCAAGCGCAGGCGCGCCTCCATGATGTTCTCAGCCTGCTTGCGCTCGGTGATGTCCTCAACGGACCCGTCATAATACAGTATTTTGCCGTCAGAGTCTTTTATGGCCCGGGAGCTTTCCCTGACGTAAATGGAGCTCCCTGACGAATTCTTCCATATTGTCTCCCATCCGCTAATTACGCCTTCGGCCTCTATTTTTTCCTTAAAGGCTTTTCGGGGTATCTCGGGATAGTAATCTTCTTCTTTTTCAAGGTTTCGTTCGGCCAATTCTTCAAAGGACCGGAATCCCAGCATCCTGATCAGGGCCGGATTGGCCATCAAAATCTGCCCCCGCGGAGCTGTGCGGTAAATCCCTATCATGGAATTGTCGAATAAACTGCGATACCTTGTTTCACTATCCTGCAAAGCATCTTTTGTCCTATGCAATTCCTCCATATGCTGCCTTAGTTCCTCGTCGGCAGCTTTCAGTTCCTCCTCCGAGGCCACCAGTTCCTGATTTGCGGCCTCCAGTTCCTCGTTCCGGTCCTGAATAACCATTTCAAAACGTTTGCGTTCGGTGATATCGTGCGTTATTCCCAATACCTCAACCACCTTGCCGCTGCCGCCTTTAATCGGGACGCAGGTAATGACCAAGCTTCGCGTTATCTCAGGTGATAGCATGATTTCGGCTTCAACGGTGCAAATGTTTCCGGTATTAAGGGATTCCTTAAGGCTGGGCAGATAATGCTGATAAACTTCAGGGGGCCAGGCTTCTTCCTCGGTCTTGCCGATGAAATCGGAAGGTCTGCGGCCTGTAACTTGTATTGTAGCATTATTGATATATTTGATCTTAAGTTTAGAATCGTATATCACCATCACGTCGGGAATATTTTCCACCGCCCTTTTAAAGCGCTCTTCACTCTCCCGCAAAACATCCTCAGCCAGCTTGCGCTCGGAAATATCCCGGGCTATGCCCTGCAGATAATTCTTGCCCTCTATCTCTATGGTCCGGGCGCTGATCTCAACCGGGAAGGTGGAGCCGTCCTTTCTCTTATGCCTAGTCTCGTAGAGCAGGCCTTTTTGAAGCGCCAGTTGGCTCATTTGTGTTTTGAACGGCGCTTTTTGGTCGTCGGCTCTCAACCGATCGGCATCCATTCCAATGAACTCTTCCCGGGTGTAGCCGTAGGTTTCCACACCCCTTTCATTTATTTCCACCACTCTGCGGTTCTCGTCCAGAAGAAAGATGATGTCGTTGGCGTATTTGGTCAGGTAATCGTAGTGCTTGATCAGCGCCTGCCGCTCATTCTCCACGGTATAGAGTCTTTTGTAATAATCCTTGCGCTGGTTCAGGAACATCAAACTCAAGACCGAAACAGAGCCGATAAAAACCAGCAGGGCGGCCAGGCCCCAAATATAAGCTCTGGTCCAAAGCGGGCCGAATATCTCCTTGATATCCATCTTGGCCACCACGGCCCAATTGGAACCGGCCACCGGTCCGGTTACCGTCAGCACTTTTTGGCCCCGGTAATCCACCCCTTCTCCCGACGTTTTCCCCATCAGCACCGCCCTGACCGCCGTGACATTGCTCCTGCTCAGGGGGATCTTCAGCTTAAGGGCCGCGTCCTTGGCAAAACGGACATCGTTCAAAAACAGCACCGAATCGCCTTCCTGCCTGACGATCAGGGTTTCGAACGTTTTATGCGGGAAGGCGTTGTCCTTCATCAGGGGGTATAGGTAATCCCGGGGTGAAACCCGCAGAATTACCGTCGATAGCCCCGCCTGTCCCCCGGTCCCGGAGTTGAGAGGGGCAATAACGTCAATGTGGGGTTCATGATGGATCGTGCACATATAGAAATCGGTCAACAGGTACTTGCCCTCGGCCAGGGCTTGGCGCAGATGGACCTTGGTTTCCGGCCCCAGCACATCCGCCGTGCCGGCGGCCTTCAACAAAATGTTGCCGCCGTGGTCAACCAGCATCACGTCGGTGTAGCCGAAATATTCGCGCCAGTTGTTAAGGCGCGATTGGATTTCCGCCTGCAGTTTTTTATCGCCCGGATTTTTTTGCCATTTAACCACCGCCCGGCCTAAAAACGGACTGCCGGTTATCAATCTGGCGTTGGCTGATTGACCTTTAATCCAGTGCTGGAGCTGGGTCGTTTTATAATCCAGGGCCGCCTGCATCTCTTCAATTTTATCCCGCCTGTATTCCCGGGCCTGGGTATGCAGCAGCCAATACAGGGCGGCGGTTAATATCAGAAATAAGGCCAGGGCCGAGAATATCAGCCCCCTGGGCAGCGCCTTGATATTTTTGAATACCATTTTTCCCTCCTTAGGTTTTGACCCCTCTTCCTGCCTCTTCCCCATCAGGAGAGGCTTTCGTCATTGCGAGGAGGCTTTTTTATTTTCTAACGAAGCAATCACTCTTGTCATTCCTGCGCAAGCAGGAATCCATGGTTAAAAGGACACGGATTTTTTTAAGACATATATCATTGCTTTCGTCATTGCGAGGAGACTTTTTTATTTTCTAACGAAGCAATCCAGGCTTCTTAACCACAGAGACACAGAGGCACAAATGGTTTTTGATTCAACGTCATTGTCACCCTGAGATCTCTCCCCGCTTGGCAGGCCGAACGGGTGGCAATCTTCTACATTCAATATTCTATATTCTGGATTCTATGCTCACACATTCAGCCCGCCGAACAAGCAGGTCTTCTCAGTGTGACAGGTCTTAAACTTTAAACTGATGTATCGTCATTCTGAGCGTTGCCCCTTGCCTGCCAAACCGAAGAATCTCTATCACCCGGCGCAGATCCTTCGCCAGTAAGAATGAATGCCGTCCTCAGGGCCGGCACTGAGTTTGGCTGTTATATTACTACCGAAGTGATGACGTGGCGTTTATTCTTGGAACTATAAACTATTAACCGTAAACTGTAAACTTGGCGGATGCTTTCAGCTTTAAACTGCCGTGTCATTGCGAGGTGACTTTTTTATTTTCTAACGAAGCAATCCATCTTGTCATTCCACTCCATAGGCGCATTTCGGATAGCTTGTCATTCCCTGACCGCTCCCTCACTCCACTTCGGATGCAATATAAGTTTGTCTTACTCAGTGCAGGCTCTCTCCACAGTGGAGAGGGAAGCCGTCAGGCAGGGAGAGGTCGGGAATCAGCCCTTTCTGGATGCCCGTCTGCACGGGCATGACATACTCACTGACTACCATATACTGAATACGCCTATCGGCTTTTATTATTTAAACTACGTGTAAACTTGCATGCTTTGGGCGGATCATGCTCCGCCCCTACATTTAATACATTCTTAACCCTTCAAACGATTCAACCCGTTCCCCTACTGTATACTGTCTCCTGAATACGCATACCGCTTTTATTCTTTCAACTTTAAACTGATAGCGCCTGGTTTATCAGCTGGGTCAGCTCCGCCAGCCGGTAGGGCTTCTGCAGAAAACCCCTGACCCCGCTGTTCATCAGATCCTGGGCCTCCTCCTGGATGCTGTAGCCGGATGACAGCAGGGCCCTGACGCCGGGGTTTATCTCCTTCATCTTAATAAAAGCGTCGTGCCCGTTCATCTTGGGCATGATCATATCCAGGATCACCAGGTCTATCTCCCGGAAATGTTCCCGGTAGTGGTTCACCGCCTCCAGGCCGTTGGCCAATGTGATCACCTTGTATCCTTGATCCTCCAGCATCTGGCTGGTGATATCCCGGATGGTCTCCTCGTCGTCCACCAGCAGGATATTCCCGGTTCCCTTTTGAGCCGGCTCGTTTGCGGTCTCATCGGTTTTTTCAGGGTGCGTCTCAGCCAGCGGAAGATATATGTTAAAGGTGCTGCCCTGCCCTTCCTCGCTGTATACCTCTATGGAGCCGTTGTGGGCCTTGACGTAGCCGTAAACGCTGGCCAGGCCCAGGCCGGTGCCCCGGCCCTGTTCCTTGGTGGTGAAGAACGGCTCGAACAGGTGGGTCTGTATTTCCCGGGACATGCCCTGTCCGGTGTCGCTGACCGAGATTCGAATATATTTCCCCGTCGGTATCTTGTACGAATGGTTTTTGACATAATGTTCGTCAAGCTCGGCCACCTGGGTGGCGATGTTCAGGTTGCCGCCCTTCGGCATGGCGTCCCGGGCATTGATGCAAAGATTGAGCAGGGCGTTCTCCAGCATGGACGGGTCGCCCAGCACGGTGCAGGGATTGGTGCTCAGCGCCTGACGGACATTGATGTTCTTGTTCACGGTGTTGCCCAGAATGCCGGCCACCTCGGCCACAATGCGATGGATGTTCACCGGCACCTGCTGATAGTTGCCCTTGCGGGCGAAGGTCAGCAGCTGTCTGGTCAGCGAGGCGGCGTGCTCAGCGGTGGTCAGTATCTTTTCGGCCAGCAGGGCCAGGGACGGCTGGTTGATCAACTTTATCTGCAGCATCTCGGCCTGGCCGATGATCCCGGCCAGCAGGTTGTTGAAGTCGTGGGCTATGCCTCCGGCCAGCTGGCCGATGGCCTCCATCTTCTGGGCCTGCTGCAGCTGCCCGGCCATCTGCTTGGCCTGGGTGATGTCGGTCAGGGAGCCGATCAATCCCAGGGGATCTCCACCGCCCTCCGATAATGGACGGCTGGTGCTGCGGACGAATATGACCCCCCCGTTCTTATCGATAAGCCGGTACTCATAAGGACCTCCGGTCTCCTGGAGCCTGCTGTGGAAAACCTTCATCAGGTCCGGCAGGTCGTCGGGATGGATGAATTTGGAGAATGGCTGGCCGGTAATTTCATCCACGGCGTACCGGGTCATCCTTTCTATGGCCGGGCTGATATATTGGATCATGCCCGAGGGGTCCAGCATGAAGATCACGTCGCTGATCTGCTCCACCAGCGACCGGTATTTTTCCTCGCTCAGCTTGAGTGACTCCTCGGCCTGCTTGCGGGCGGTGATATCCATGAAAGTTATAACAGAACCTACCGTATGTCCCTGCTCAATGATGGGCGTGCTGGCATATTCTACGGGGAAACTGGTGCCATCCTTTCGCCAAAATACCTCGGAAGTCGAGCGGTGTACCATCTTATCGACAATGGCGGAGCATATCTGGCACTCTTTAGCAGGATAGGGATTCCCGTCGGGTTTGGTATGGTGCCAGAGGCTGTGGCCGGAACGACCGATAATTTCTTCAGGTTTATATCCCAAAGCATGAGCGGCGGCTGAATTGACGAAAGTGTGATTGCCATTTAAATCGAATCCCAAAATCCCTTCCGCCGTCGAGTTCAGGACCAGTGAATGTTTGCGGCTGAGCAGCACCAGTTCCCCTTCGGCCTGCTTGCGTTCGGTGATGTCCAGCATCACCCCCTGAATAAACAACGGATTTCCCTCGCCATCCTTTATCTGTTCGAGATGCTCATAGGCCCAGATCAACTTTCCGTCCTTGGTGTGCATCCGGTATTCCTGCTGGACCGGCCCGTTTCCGGCCGCAACTTTTTTAAGCCCCTCCGAACATTTTGTTCGATCATCGGAATGAACCTGCTTGATCCACAGCTTGGGATCGTCAACCCACTCCCGGGCGGTGAATCCCAATATTTGCTCCGTCTGCCGGCTGATAAATGTGGTTGAGTTCTCCTGGTCCAAGGCCAGTCTGAAGGTCACCGCCGGCAGCTGGTCCACCAGCGTCCGGTAGCGCTCCTCGCTTTCCCTCAGGCCGGCCTCGGATTGCTTCCGGTTGATGGCGAAGGCCACCTGCTCGGAGATGAATGCCAGGATTTCCATCTCCCTCTCCCCGAACCTGACGCCCTGGTCGTAGGTCTGCACCACCAGCGCCCCGGAGTATCTGTCCGAGACCAGCAGCGGCACCCCCAGCCAGTCCAGCGGGGCTTTGCCCACCAGGCGGACCTGGCCGGTATCCATCAGCTTCTGGTAAACATCCGGCGTGGCCAGCAGCGGCTTTTTTGAACGGATGAGGTATTCGGTGATGCCGGACATCGGCCTGGACTTGGGAGCGGGGTCATATTCATCCACAAAATAAGGAAAGGTCAAAATGTCCTTTTCCCTGTCGTACAGGGCGATATAGAAATTCGTGGTGTCCAACAGCCGGCTGATGATGTTGTGCAGGCTTTGGTATAATTCATCCAGATTGCCGGACAGGGCGGTCTCGTTGGCGATCTGGTACATGGCCTCCTGCAGCTGCTGGGACCTTTTCTTTTCGGTGACGTCCCGGAAGATGCCCCGCACCCAGGTCGGCTTGCCGATTGAATGCGAACTGTTGCAATTCCCCTCGACTATGATCTTCTCCCCGTCTTTGCTGCGGAATACGGCTTCGACAGCGGCTTCTTCTCCTGACAGCACTTTTTTAAAATTATTCCGACATTTTGCCAGGCAGGACGGGTCCAGGGTATCAAATATATTCATCGCGCCAATCTCATCCGGCCTGTATCCCAGGGCCTGGTGCCATCGCTGGTTCACGTATTTGAAACATCCCTGCTCGTCCAGCAACATTATGATGTCGCTGCTGTTCTCGAACAGATCCCGGTACCGCTCCTCGCGCTCGGCCAGCTTTTTCTCCATCCTGTTCCGGTATAGCGCCATCTGAATGGTTACGTTAAGGTCCCGGTCGTTGAAGGGCTTGATGATGTAGCCGAAGGGCTCGGCAGTCTTGGCCCGTTCCACGGTGTCGTCGTCGGCATAGGCGGTCAGGTAGATGAACGGTATGCCCAGCTCGCTTTTTATGATATTGGCCACATCAATCCCGTTCTGCCAGCCCTTGATCACGATGTCCATCAGCACCAGGTCGGGCTTCTGTTCCCGGGCTTGGGCCAGGGCGGATTCGCCGTTATCGGCTGTGGCCGCCACCTGGTATCCCAGCTCCTCCAGCCGTTTGCAGATATCCCGAGCCACAATGGCCTCGTCCTCCACCACCAATATGCGATATTTGGGCATACGTTCTCCTTTTAGGTATTTGTCATTCCTGACCGATCCCTCACTCCACTTCGTTTGGCACAATAACAGGCTTTGCTCAGTGCAGGCTCTCTCCACTGTGGAGAGGGAAGCCGGCAGGCAGGGAGAGGTCGGGAATCCAGGCTTCTTTTCACCGCAAAGCATGCCCTGAGTGCCACACTGAGTTTATCGAAGTGCCGAGTCGAAGGGACGCAAAGGACTTTCCAACTTTA
>JAGVNJ010000075.1 GCA_020053305.1 Candidatus Edwardsiibacteriota bacterium
CTTAGGCGGACTGGTGCATTCAACAAGGCCGAGATATCGGCCTTTGATGATAACCAGCGATAGCCTTTAGGCTATCGCTGTAGATTAAATATCTACCCTCTCCGGCCCGGGCGGCCGCTGCCGGGCTTGTGGCTGCTGTGGGTGGTCTTGGGGGCGGTCGGCGGGCCCTGCCTGGGCTTCTGCCCGGATTGCGATACCCGCTGTGGCCGCTGCCCGGAGCGCCCCTGCTGGGGTTTCCGTCCGGTGCGGCGGCGGTGTTCGCTAAGGGCCTCATGCACCGGCATCCGGGAATGGTAGGGATGATCCTCCACCACCGGGATGCTTTTGTCTAAAAGTTTCTCAATCTCCCGCACATCCTGTCGCTCCTCGGCATCGCAGAAGGTGATGGCCGATCCCACCGCCCCGGCCCGTCCGGTCCGCCCGATGCGGTGGATATAGGACTCGGCCTGCTGGGGCACGTCGAAATTCACCACGTGGGAGATGTTCTCTATATCTATCCCGCGGGACACAATGTCCGAGGCCACCAGTACTCTTATCGAGCCGTCCTTGAACCCGGCCAGCACCCGCTCCCGGGCTCCCTGGGACTTGTCCCCGTGGATGGCCGAGGCCGGTATGCCGTCGGCGGTAAGCTTGCGGGCCACCCGGTCGGCCCTGACCTTGGTGCGGGTGAACACCAGCGCCCGGGTGAAGATCTCGTCCGATAACAGATGTTTCAGCAGATTGGGCTTGTCGTTGCGCTCCACAAAATATAGCGACTGCTCGACGGTCTCGGCGGCGGTGGTGTCGGGGGTCACCGAAACCGACACCGGATTGTCCAGGATGCTGCCGGCCAGATGGCGGATCTCCGATGGCATGGTGGCCGAGAAGAACAGGGTCTGCCGGCGGATGGGCACCTTGGCCACGATCTTGCGGATGTCGTTGATGAATCCCATGTCCAGCATCCGGTCGGCCTCGTCCAGCACCAGGATCTCCACCTTGTGCAGCAGTATCAGCCGCTGGTTCATCATGTCCAGCAAGCGTCCGGGCGTGGCCACCAGGATGTCAACTCCGCCCTTCATGGCTTTCTGTTGGTGACCCTGAAAGACCCCGCCGTAGATCACGGCATAGCGCAGGCCGCTGTGGCGGCCGTAGGCGGCGAAGCTCTGGCCGATCTGGGCCGCCAGTTCCCGGGTGGGGGTGACGATCAGAGCCTTGATGTCCCGGAACTGCTGTCCCACCACCTCGGGGCGGGTCAGCTTCTGCAATATGGGCAGGGCGAAGGCGGCGGTCTTGCCGGTGCCGGTCTGGGCGCAGCCCAGAAGGTCCTTGCCGGACAGGGCCAGCGGGATGGTCTGCTGCTGGATGGGGGTGGGATCGGCGTAGCCCTCCTCGTGGATGGCCTTCAGCAGGAAGGGGGTCAATCCCAACTGGTCGAACTTAAGCTGGGGGCCGGTGGGCGCCGCCGGTCTTTTATGCTGCTGGGGCGGATGGTGGACCACTGCCGCCGGACGGTGAACATCCGTTTTGGGCTGGGTATGCGGCCGGGGATGTTCCGGCCTGCGGTAGGTGGCTGTCCGGGGATTTTCGGTCCGGGGTTGATGATGCGGTTTGGGTTGTTCCGGCCTGCGATAGTTTGCCGGCCGGGAAGGCTGTTGCCGGGGCCGCTGGTTTTGCTCGCCGGAATGGCGGGCGGCGGCCCGCGCCGGGGCATGGTGCCGGGCGGCCGGTGTATGATCGGCCTTCTTGGGCTCGGCCGTTTCTTTTTTCTTTCCCTTGAACAGGGACAATAATTTTCTTAAGGGCATAGATTCTTTCTTTGATTTGATGGGTTGAAAGCGCGTCTAAACTAACCACTGAAACTCGAAAAATTTGAAAGCACGGAATTAATCATGATAAACCGGGTGCTGTTATTTCGGTAATTTAGTGTTTCCGTGGTAAAATTGTTTTTACGGAGGCCTTTGTTGAGTTAATGATTTTGTTGGGGTTTTCCAGTTTTACTCCGGGGCAGTTGGTGCACTGCAGGCATCGGATGCAGTCGGCCGAGATAGGATTTTTTGTGATGTCCATGTCCACCGGGCACAGCTTTTTGCAGTCGACCTTATCCGAGGTTTGGTACTGGTCCACTTTTATCTGCAGCAGGGAGACCCGGCTGAACATCCCGAAGATGCCCCCCAGCGGGCAGATGAAGCGGCAAAACGGTCTTTTAATGTAGATGGCGGCACCGATGGTCAGAGCCAGCAAAAATATCTTCAGCCAGAAAAGGTTCCCCACCATCCCCAGGGCGTCAAAGGGCTGGCCCGGAAGTTTTATCTTCAGCAGGGCGGCGGTCACGTAGGGTATTCCGGCCTCGATGGTTCCCACCGGACAGAGCTTGGAGAACCAGGGCTCATGGGTCAGGGCCGGGATGATGATGGCCACCCCGAACAGCGACACATAGCGCCCCCAGCCCAGCCAGGAGGGTGGGACGAATTTCTTCCGCCGGATCTTGGCCAGCAGGTCCTGAAACAGCCCGAAGGGGCACAGATATCCGCAGGTCCAGCGTCCCACCAGGGTCCCGATCAGGAAGAGGATGCCCAGCAGGAAGAAGGGGAACACCCCGATGATCACGAAGTGCTGCAGGGTACCGATGGGGCAGGCGAACACCGCCAGCGGGCAGGCATAGCAGGTCAGGGTCGGGCAGGGGATATACTTCAGGACCGGCGCCAGGAAATACGAAAAGGTGAGGACGGTGGCCGCTATCTGAACATAGAGCCGTTTGGTCCTGGTGGTAAGCTTGGTGAACATAGTGTAATGATAAGGGATAGCGGCGATTTTGTCAATCAGCAAATAGGTCAAGTTAAACGGTTCCGTTGACCTCACCCTTCCCTCTCCTAATGCTTTAGGAGAGAGGTAGGGGAGAGGTCGTATAAAAAACCGATAACAGACACACGATTACAGCTTTTATCAACTACTCTGGCCATATTTGTTGTGAAAGGCGAATTCCTCCGGGGGCTTCCGGGGAGGACGTTCCTTTTCCCCCTTGGCCTGATCGGGGGTCAGCCTGGGGCCTATCTCCTCCGAATGCTTTCCCACATTGATCAGGGTGATCACCGTCATCTCGGCCGGTATCTCTAATAGCTCCCTGACCTTTTCCGGATCGAATCCGGCGATGGGATGGGCCACCATCCCCAGTTCGGTGGCCCGCAGGATCAGATGGGCGGCGGCCAGGCCGGTGTCGAATAAAAAATACTCCCGGCCGTCCTTCAGGACGCAGTCGTCCTCCTTTTTGGCGGCCACGGCCACGATCATCGAGGCATCATAAGCCCACTCATTCCCCTTGGATAAAGCCTCCCGCATTTTGATGAGCCGGTCGGGGTCGTAAACGAACACAAAACGCCAGGGCTGTTTGTTGAAACAGGAGGCCGCCAGGCCGGCGGCATTGCTCAGTTCATTTATCAGCTCAGCGGTGATGGTCACCGGATCGAACGACCGGTAGGCCCGGCGGGTTTGGATGGCGGTTAGGACGTCCATGATATCCTCCTTTAATTGTATACAAACATTATACACCCCATCAAGGAAAAAACAAGAACCTGAAGAGCATTATAAAACGCCGGCGTTCGCCGGCGTTTTTGGGTTTGCGTTATTTGATCATATCCAGGGTTATCCCTTCCGGCAACCCTTGAGGGAAGCGGGCGAACAGTTTAAGTTCTTCAAATGTCATGACCCGGCTGTCCATTTCATAGGCCTGGGAGGCCTCAACCGCAATCACAGTTGTGGCTATTAAGTTTATGGGAGCGGTAAAAACAAGAAACAGACCATGAGAAATTGAACCCAGTGTGTACAAGGGCACCGCCCAGCCATAATTTTTGCCGTTGGCGTATCTTATGGAAAACGACTTGATATCCGTAAGGGGGGATAATAAACAATGGGACCGGCTGCCAAATTCCTCCCGCACTACCAGAGCCGAATCGCCCACCGCTATCAGCTCCCCGGCATATATCTTTCCGCTATAAGTGCTGATCTCAATATAAGAGCCATAACTCTCCTCGCCGATCATCTCCTGCTCCGGCAGGTAGCTGACCGGGGCGACGCAGGAGGCGGCTAGGGCGGCCAAAATAAGGGCCGCCCAGAGTGTGTTATTTTTTATCATAATAACTGAACATCCTATGATCTATTTTTGTATTCCAGAATTCCCTTTCCATCACCGTTTCATAGCGCTTGTAATCGGCGGCCTCCTCCTTAAGGTACATCTTGGGCACCATCAGCATCCGGGCCAGCTTGCCCAGATCCTTCTCCTTGATCCAACTGCTGCGCATCCATTCCAGATAGTATCCCTGGGAATACAGAAACAGTTCATAATCAGCCGAATCATCGGGCATCATAAAGTCAAACCGCCGGATGTCGCCCGGCATGGATATTATGGGCCGGCTGAAATTGTCTGCCGACGAAAGAGCCGGTTCCTGTCCCGTCTTGAAATATTCGATCTTTTCCGGGGGAATAATGACAGCTTCGGCCGGTCCGATGATCCCTGCCAGGGCCAGGTAATCTATTCGCCACAGACCCCGGTTCAAGACCAGCTTGACCTTTAAATCCTCCTTGAAGTCGGAAAGACTTTTATTGAAAGGCAGCAATTGATGATTGAAGGCGCTGGGCCCGGTTTCGTAGAAGCCGCCCTGCTTTACCCATTTATCGGTTCTTTGATCCCACAGGTAAACCTCAATATCGCCCAGCTCCCGGCGGATCCCGCCCAGATCCTTTTTTTGCCCGGCTCTTTTTTCCATCTCGGCAAAGACGCTGCCCATCTCATCGCCCATATACCCAAAGGCGCTGTAGATCAAATAGGTGGTCATCATGGTCTGCCTAAAACTTATCACCAGGCCGGCCTGGTTTAGATCAGCCGGATCGAACGACAGTATTATTTCCTCCTTGCTGCTAAGGTTCTTGGGGTCGGCCAGGCTGAAGCGCTCCACCTTGTCGGCATTCTCCAGCAGGGCGGCGCAGTCGCCCTCGCCGGCCAGGGCGCTTTTGGGCGGCAGGGGCTGGCGGCAACGAAAGAACTCATTCTGCGGTGTGTGGAAGATCCTTTCTCCCTCCTTGCGGGGAACAGCATAAATCCTGACATCTTTGACCACGTGGGTTTCCATGGCCTCGTTCTTCATCTTAAGGGATATTTTCCGGTTGACGATCCGGTCGTTGTTCAGGGCATCTATATCCGAGGTCTCCAGCGAGGGGGCGATGGAGTTGGAGAAGCCTTCGGCATCGGAGTAGAAGACATTTTCGTCGCTGCCCAGATAGAAGGTGGGGCAGGAGCCGAAACAGGCTTTGGGATTCGTCTGGCAATAGATGGCCAGGATGATATCCAGCCCGGCCAGAATGGAAAGGGCGGCTATCCGTTCTTTTTCCGGACCCACCAATTTCTGATTGGTCTCGAAGATAGCCACGCTGTCGATATCTATGGTAAGCCGCCCCTGTTGTTTATTATTTCGGTTGAAATCATAGCGGTCCCCCTCGCCCACCAAAAACTGGTAAACAGTGTCAACCCGCCAAGTATCCCTTAAGATGCAAATGTCTCCGTTCTTTAAATGAGCTTTCAAAAAAGGCTTGGCTGCCAGATTCTCCGTATCATGCAGCAAGGCATTGGCCCGGGAGTAATCCTTCCTGAAGCCGTAGTGCCGGGCACAGGTGGTTACGATCAGGGCCAGACAAAGCAATGAAACTCCCAGGATGATTGTTTTTTTCATTTTACATGGCTAATTTATAGTTTATTATATTGTATTTATTCTACATTCATCCGGGTGCTCCTGTCAAGAAAAATAATAAAAAGCCGCCCGTATGGGCGGCCTTTCACATTGACAGGTGTTTATTTCGAGAGCACCTGAATGATTTCTTTGATGTCCGGCAGTTCTTTTATGAGGTATATTTTCACCCAGATCACTTTTCCAAATTCATCAACTATCACATTGGCTCGTTCGGAGAAGCCCTCCTTCTCCCGGAACAGGCCGTAGGCCTTGGCTATCTTGCCGTGGGGCCAGAAGTCGGCCAGCATCCGCAAGCTCTTGATTTTAAGAGTTCCGGCCCAGGCGTGCTTGGCGGGAACGGTATCAATGCTCATTCCTATCGGAACAGTGTTAAGCAGGTCGAAGGTCTTGAAATTCTTCTCCAGCGACTGCATCTGCCGGGCGCAGACCTTGGTCCAGGCCAGGGGATGGAAGGACAGCAGCACCTTGCGCCCCCTAAAAGCGCTCAGCTTGAATTCGGCATTGTGCTGGTCACGTAAAATAAGATCCGGGGCCTTTTGGCCGATCTTGATCATCTCTCTCCTTATGTATTATTTTTTTTACGTGAATTTCCCTGAAAAATCATGTGAATCCTGTCAAAAAGCGTAACCCTACTGCAGGCCGATGCAGGAATAACAGATGGCCATGGCGTTAATGTACAGAGGTTTCAGCTCTTTTCGGAAAACGCCTGCCGTTATGGCGGCGATGGATACTATCAGAATAATTATCCCGGTAGTTTTTTTCATATCACTGCTTCCCCGCCAAATAATCGTCCAGTTTCATTTTCTGGTAGGATTTGGTTGTTATATACGAAAGTATCTTCAGGTAAACAGGGGCCTCGATGTATCCCGGCAGAATGCCGATCACCTTCCCGTCGCTGTCCATGAACAGGGTGGAGGGGAACCCGCTGACCTTCATGTTCATGGTGAAGTCCGACTGGGCCATGATCTTTCCCTGGTAGATGATCTTTTCCGAGCTCTCGCCGTTTATTTTGGCAATGACAAAATTTTCCTTCAGGGCCGCGGCCACCGAAGAATCGGCGTAGGTCTTGTCGTCCATGACCTTGCACCATTTGCACCAATCGGTGTAGAAGTCAACCACCACATACTTCTTGTCGGCGGCGGCTTTTTCCATGGCCTGATCGAAGGCCAGCCACTCGGCTTTGGCCTGAACGGTTTTGGCCTCATCCTTTTCGGTCTTCTTATTGCCGGCGCAGGAAATTCCGGTGGTCAGCGATAAGGCCAGGATCATCAGGGGAAGGTACCTCTTCATTGTATGCTCCTATGGTTTTTCGGTTTGGGTTACTTGTTAAGGCCAGACATCAGCAGTCCGCCGATGACAGCCCAGATCAAGGTGCTGGTCCAGGGGTTGGCTGCTATGGGGCAGGTCCCGGTGCGGCAGCCGATGAATTTGTAATATAAAAAGCCCAAAACCGCTCCGCCGGCAGCCCCCAGAATGATCTTTACCATCGGATGCATCAGTTTATCACCCGGCTTTCTGTTTTCATCCTGACCCCGTTCTGGATGGTGGCCGAGACAGAGCAGTATTTTTCCTTGGATAATTTTATGGCCTCATCGACTGCTTCCTGGGGAACATTTCCACGAGCTTCGAAGATAAAACTCATTTCGTTGAATTTTTTTGGGTGTTCCCCGGCTCGGGTTCCATCCATCATCACCCGGAAGCCGGCCAGATCCGCCCGTTTCTTCTTGAGTATGGAGACCACGTCCATGGCCATGCATCCGGCCTGGGCGATCAGCAGCAGCTGCATGGGGGTGAAGCCCGAGGGGACACCGTCTTTTTTCGATTCTACCACTATGCCGTGGCCGGCATCATCGCTGGCGGTGAACTGCAGGTCCCTGACCCAATCCAATGTCAATTGCATATGTGCCTTTGTCTATGGTTAATTGTGATATTAATAATTTTCGGCCAGCACTTCGTAATAGCTCTGGGGATGGGCGCAGGCCGGGCAGGCCTGGGGAGCTTCGTCGCCCTCGTAGACATAGCCGCAATTCCGGCAGCGCCATTTGACGGGCTTATCCTTTTTGAATACCTGCTTCTTCTCAATATTGGCCAAGAGTTTGCGATAACGGGCCTCGTGCTCCCGCTCCACCTCGGCGATGAACAGAAATATCTTGGCGATCTCGGAGAAGCCCTCCTCATCGGCTATGGCGGCAAACTCCGGATACAGCTTGGTGTGCTCCTCGTTCTCTCCTTCGGCCGATGCCTTCAAATTCTCAGGCGTAGTGCCGATCTTTCCAGCCGGATACATGGCGGTGATCTCAACTCCGCCGCCTTCCAGGAACTTGAAGAATCGCTTGGCATGCTCCTTTTCGTTCTCGGCGGTCTCCAGGAAGAACCAGGCTATCTGCTCATAACCCTCCTTCTTGGCCACCGAGGCAAAGTAGGTATAGCGGTTGCGGGCCTGGGATTCCCCGGCGAAGGATTTGAGCAGGTTCTTTTCGGTGCGGGTTCCTTTTAAGCTTTTCATGTCATTTATCCTCTTTTTGGTATATTTATATTTTCTGTCATCCTGGGCCGGGTTGTTTACCTTACTTACAAAGGATCTGTCCTTGGTTGAGATTCTTCGAGGGTCAGGCTAGTTAATGTTCTCAGAATGACGATATAAGGTTACGACTTGGCCGACCACAGACCGTGCAGGTTACAGAATTCCTTGGCCGTCACTTCCTTGGCCTGGAATAAAAATTCCGCTTCCGGTGCGTCGCCCGGCTGGAGATATTTGCGGTAGACCCGGCCGTCGGCGTAGAGGGCGATCCACTCGATATAATGCTTCTCTTCCATGGGGTGTGGTACGGAGCCGATCTTCACCTTGTATCCGTTGGCTGTCTTCTCGATCACCGGCACGTGCTTCTCCTTGGCGGCATCGAACGTGTTCTCGGCATAGAGCTTCATGGGCTTGCCGCAGCAGACCAGCTCGCCCTTTCCCCCGTGCAGCACTTCCACGATATTGCCGCAGATCTCGCATTTGTAGATCTGATTTCTTTCGGCCATGGTAGTTCTCCTTATTTTGTTTATTTGATGCCTTTACGAAACCAACCACTGAAACACGGAACTACTGAAAATATCAAGAAAAGGTCTTAAGAACGATTTCCTCCAGAATTATTATTTCAAAAATTCAGTGCTTCCGTGCCTGCACGCTGTAGCGTGGAGTTTACACCGATGAAAGAGGTGGCGCGCAAGCGTGGTAAAAACATTTTTGCATAAGTTTCTGGTTATCTTGCTTCCTGTTAATCGTTGAATTCCATGTATTGCTGGGCGGCGATGGCGGCGGTGGCGGCGTCGCCCACCGCGCCGGAGATCTGCCGGACCAGCTTTTGGCGGACGTCCCCGCAGGCAAAAATGCCGGGGACCGAAGTGGCCATTTTATCGTCGGTGATGATATATCCCTGCTCGTCGGTTCTGACGATGCCCTTCACCAGATCGCTGTTGGGCTTATAGCCCACGTAGATGAACACGCCCGCAGCGGGAATAATTTCTTCCTTAAGGGTTTGTTTATCCATCACCCGCACTCCGCTGACCTGGCCGGATCCCTCGATGGCCAGAATATCCCGGCTCCAGGCAAATTCTATCTTGTCGTTGGCGAAGGCCACTTTCTGAATGGAATCGGCCGCCCTTAAGGCATCGCGGCGGTGGATCACCGTAACTTTTGAGGTAAGTGCGGCCAGATAGATCGCCTCCTGGACGGCCGAATCGCCTCCGCCCAGCACCGCCACCGGCTGGTTGCGGAAAAAGGCTCCGTCACAGACCGCGCAGTAGGAGACTCCCTTGCCCAGAAATTCTCGTTCGCCCGGCACCCCCAATGTTTTGGGGAATGCCCCGGTGGCGATGATCAATGCCCGGGATTTGACGGTGCTTCCGTCGGACAGTTTTATCAGCTGATATTTGTTTTCCACCGAGACGCTCTCGGCCTGGGCCGAAAGAATCTCGGCCCCGAATTTCCGGGCTTGCTGTTCCATCCTCTGGGCCAGTTCATAGCCCGAGATACCTTCGGGAAACCCGGGGTAGTTGTCTATCCGCTCGGTATTGGCCACCAAGCCGCCGGGCATCATTTTTTCTATGATGGCCGCCTTAAGGCCGCCCCGCCCGGCATATAGCCCGGCGGTCAGTCCGGCCGGACCGGCGCCCAAAATGGCGATGTCGTAATTTTTAATGTTTTCCATATTTTGTGATCAATTTATCGAATTGGCCGGGACAGAAGCCTCTTGAAAAACCCGGCAGCTTTGCAGACAGCGTCCGCAGTTGGTGCATTTATCCTGGTCAATGTAAGGGGCCTTAACGCCGTCCTGCTTGATGGCGCCGACCGGGCATACCTTTAGCGACGGACAACGGTGATTTTGGGGACAGTATTCGGTTCTAATAATTATCATATTTTTAGGAATTTGATTTACGTTTACTCCGCTTCAGCGGTGGCGGAACCCGCGGATATAATCCGGGTATAATTTTAGATTGATATTCAGGAATTTTTAGCAGGTTTGATATGTCGGAACCTAATCAATAAAATCTGCGGGGATCAGCGTTTCGGTGTTTTTTATTCTGCCGCTTTCAATATATGGTTGATGAAAACCGGCTCGGGCTGGGCACCCTCGAACTGAATGGTTTCGTTGATGATCACCTTGGGGACGCCCATCACTCCGTATTTCTGGACCAGGTGTGGAAACTCCGCCGACTCCACCATATGGGCGGTGATCATGTCGCTCTCGATGGCCGCCTGATGGGCCATCCGGACCGCGGCCGGACAGTAGGGGCAGGTGGGGGTGATGAACACCTGGATCCTGACCGGTTTGGCTATCTTCTTAAGTTTTTCCCGGGAGTCGAGGGTCAGTCCGGTGGTGCCCCGGGAGACGTCGATGATATCCTCTATCAATGTTGTGAATTCAAAACCGGAGGGGACGCCAAAGAACCGCACTCCGTAATCCCTGCCACCTATCAGGGCGATGCCGGGGATCTTGTCGATGCCGTACTGGTCGACCAGGGATTTATCCTCCAAAAGATCATGCTTCTCCAGGGTAAGCTTGTCCGAAAGGGAGGCGATCTCGGTCAAGATCTCCTCGGTGGGCTGACAGTACATGCACTCCAGTTTTTGGGTGAAGAACACTATCTTGACCGGGTTAACCAGTTTCCCGGAGAATTCATGGCGCAGATGATTCTGGTCCTCTTCTTTTAACATTCCCATGATATAAATCCTCCTTGATTTATCGCCATTCTCAGCGGCAGTTCCCGGAGACGCTGCACTGCGATGCGGTTCCAGTGATTATCCCCCGGACCACCTGGGCCCCGAAGGCCAACAGGGCCAGCAGGGAGAAAATTATTATGATATGGCGGGAGAATTTCCGCATCGGCCAAAGGCTATAATCCGCAGGAGCCGGATGAACAGCCGCAACCTCCCGAGGGGCAGGAACCCCCGCCGTCAAAGCCGGAGGAGGAGTCAGGGCCGCTTACCGAGGCGGCGAAGGTCGATAGCATCTTCTCGGTCTTTGACCCGCACTTGGAGCATTTGGGGGCCGGGGCGGAGAATGATGCCACCAACTCTTCTGTCTTCCCCCCGCACTTGGGGCATTGATATTCGTAAATCGGCATTTTAAATGTCATTCCTTTGGTTTTTTATTGGTGTTGATCCCGAAGATCTTGTAAAGCAGGCAGAAGCCGGTGACGGCGGTTATCAAAGCGATAGCGGCCAGCGCCAGCAGGACCCATTTTATCGGACCGGCCATCAGCAGGCCTGCGGCCAGAAGGGCGATGCCCAATACAGCCCGGATGATCCGATCAAGAGCGCCTTCGTTGGATTTCATGGGACTTCTCCTTTTTTATTTGAGACCTCTGCGAAACCAACCACTGAAACACAGAACTACCGAAAATGCCAAAAAAGGGACTTAAAGCCGATCTCATCCATGACTATTATTCCAAAAAGTCAGTGTTTCTGTGGTAAAAAATACTTTTACTGAAGTCTCTATTTATTTATCGCGGCGTCCAGCCGGGCGGCGATGGCCGGTTTGGGCATGGCGCCGACAAGGGTGTCAACTATCTGGCCGTTCTTGAATATCAGCATGGTGGGAATGCTGCGAATGCCGAACTGGCCGGACTTCTGGGGGTTGGCGTCGACATCCAACTTGGTCATCTTTATCTTTCCCTGGTAATCGTTGGCCAGCTCCTCGACTATTGGCCCCACCATCCGGCAGGGGCCGCACCAGGCCGCCCAGAAGTCCACCAGAACCGGGATGTCGGATTTCAATACCTCCTGATCGAAGTTTCCGTCGGTCAAATGCGCTACTGGCATTTTAGCTCCTTTGTGTTATCAAAATATTTTGGTTTCTGTTAATTTAGATGCCGCAATCCGCCAAAGGATTCAAAGTTTATTTTTTGCCTTTGCTCCGAGCCAATTTGATGGTGGCGAACAGGCGTTTTTCGGTGTCTTTGGGCAGAGTCTCCTGTTCCAGAGAGCGGTACAGGGTAACGGTCCTTTTCAGGGTGTCAAAATACATCCGGCAGTCGGAGCACCCGGTCAGATGGATCTCCAGTTTGCGGCACAGCTGTTTCCTCAGATCCTTGTCCAGGTACTCGGAAAAGGCCGCCGTCATCCGACGGCAGTGGTGGTCAGCCTTTTTAGAAATTATTTTCGGCATATCAACTATCCTTTAAATAACCCGACAGGTTTTTTCTCAAGAATTCCCTGGAGCGGTGAAGCTTGGATTTCATGGCCGGCAAGGTGAGCCCCAGTATTTTGGCCACCTGCCATCCATCCAGCCCCTCGATGTCCCTCAAAACCACCACCGCCCGGTCCTTAGCAGGCAGCTTCTGCAGCTGCTGGTCCAGCACCGCCCGGAATTCGCTGCTCAGCAGCGATTCCAGGGGCGAGGCGGCCTTGTCCGGCAGCTCTTCGATCACATTAAGCGACAGGGGACTGGAATCGCTGCCCCGTCGTTTGCTACGGCGAAGTTTCATCAGGCTGAAATTGGTGGCCAGGCGGAACAGGTAGGTGGCCAGCTTGGATCCGCCCCTGAAATGATGCAGGTTCTGATACAGGGCTATGAAAGTTTCCTGCAGAACGTCCTCAGCCTCGCTTTGGCTGCCCAGCAGCCTCAGGGCCACCGAATACACCCGTGACTGGTGGAGCTTCACCAGCTGGTTGAAAGAACGTGAGTTTCCGTCCCGTGCCTGCTGTAATAAAATATCTTGGTCGATTTGCTGCTTCATATATTTAGATGTCAAATATGATTAAAGGATTCAAAATAAATAAAAAATGTTCTTGACAGGATAAAATAGTGGAGTTATTATAACTATACCGATTTGCAGTATATTGTCAGTTCCATCCAATGGGTTATAAAACAATCCAGATTGCTTTCAATGGTAATTCAAAGATCGATAAATGTCAATAGAGGGCGAATATAAATCCTCTAGTGTTAAAGGAGTTCAGAAGATGTTCACCGGAAAAGAAGATCATGAGGTAAGCTTTAAGAAAGGGCAGGCTCTGGTCAGGGCCTATCAAAAAAACAAGGTCGAGAAAGAGGTGAAAGCGCTTTATTTCGGCAAAGAGGCTGTAAGCAGAATATTGAGACAGAAGGGTTGCGTCGGCCTGCGCATATATTATGCAAAGAAAACCACCGGGGCCAATACCCTGGTCATAACCGGGGTTGACAAAAAGGGGAATGATATTGCCGAAGGGCTTTTGGCCGAGTTTGGATTTCCCTGTCCGCCATATTGTCCGCCGGATAAAAGCATAATAATGTAACACAGAAGGTTTTTAAGTATCATGCATATTACTGATTACGTTTTGGGTGCCGGATATTATCTATCGCTGCTGTTTCCGATCGCAGGCGGAGTGTTCTTTTTAAAAAAAATGTCCAAAGCGACAAAAATATTTTTTTTACTGACGGTTGTCGCCTTTATAGTGGAAACGATTGCTTTGTCGATGGCCCTGAGGAAAACAAATAACTATTTGGTGTATCAAATCTATTTTTTTATTGAAACAGCATTAATTGCAATAATTTTCTACCGGTGGAATGAGAGGCCTCTTATTAAAACGATAATAGCGGCGGGGTGCGCTCTAATGGCGATAGTTTGGATTTATTTCAATGTTGTCGTCCCTTCCAAGGGTGGGTTTGCGAATATGCCCCTGTTGATAGAGAGCATTGTTTTTATGCTGGCGGCAAGCCATTTTATGATAAATATATTCATCCGGGGAAAGACTTCTATATTCGATGATCATCGCTTTTGGATCTGCCTGGGCCTGCTTCTCAACTTCACCGGAAACATACTGATATATTCCAACCTTAATTTTGTTTTTACCCAGGCCACGACGTTGTGGAGGTTCCACTGGGTCATCAGCTTTTTAGTCAATGGGATTTACGCCATAGGCTTCATAAGCCTCAAATGGACCGATAGGGCAGCCCGGCGGTTGACAATAAGGGGTAAAGAAGCGGTCTGGGAGATGGCGGATTGAATAATTATTCGATATTATTATGAACAATGTAAACTTATATTGGCTGATTTTAGTCGGGAGCGGAACGGTGCTGCTCTTGTTGGGAGCGGTAATAGGGGCTATTTCCCTTGGCAACAAAAAAATCGTCAGTCTTTCGGCCGAACACCAAGAGCAATTGGAAAAAAGCGAGGCCCGTTTCCAGCGGCTGATAGAGAACAGCCCGGTGCCCATTGCCGTGACAAACCTGCAGGGATTTCTGTACGCCAATCCTGCCTTTGCTAAAATTTTGGGTGTGGAAAAGCCGGATCAAATGCTGGGGCGGAGCATAGGCGACTTCATGCACCCGGATTACCGGCAGATAGAACTGAACCGGATCGAACGGGTGGTAAACAACCGCATCACTGCCGGACTGCTGGAGCAAAAGCTGATCCGGTGCGACGGGGTGGAGCTGGATGTCAAAACCATGGACTCGCCCATTATCTTCGCCGGACAGCCGGCGGCCCAGATCACTTTCCAGGATATCACCACCAGCAAGCAGATCCAGCATCTTCTGGAGAAAAACCAGCGGGATCTGGAGACCGAGATAAGAGAGAGCACTAAGGAACTTTACCTCGCCAATCAGAACTTGAAGCACGAGATAGGCCAGAGGGTGCTGATCGAGGAGATCCTCAGCACCAGCGAGAAGCATTTTCGTTCGCTGATCGAGAACAACCTGGACCTTATTGCCATAGTGAACAGGGAGGGCCGTCTGGCCTATGTAAATCCCATGGTAAAAATAATGCTGGGCTACGACGGAAAGGATGTCCTGGGGGCAGGGGTATATGATTATATCTCTCCCGAGGATATGCCGGAAGTTAAAAAGATCTTCGGAGAAGTTACCTCCAGGGTGGGGGAAGTGCGGTGTGCGGATTTCAGGATAAGGCATAAGAACGGCAGCTACTTGACCATTGAAGCGTTGGCCCGAAACATGCTGGACCTTCCGGCAATCAACGGCATCATGATCACCGTCAAGGATGTGACCGAGAAGAGGAAGGCCCAGAGGCAGATAGAATATTTGAGTTTTTACGACCGGCTTACCGGGCTGCATAACCGGGCCTTTTTCGAGGAGGAGATTTTAAGAATAGACACCAACCGCCACCTGCCCATAACCCTGATCGTGGCCGACATCAACGGTCTCAAGCTGGTCAATGACGCCTTCGGACATATCGAGGGCGACGAGCTGCTGAACCGGATGGCCCAGGTGCTGAAATTGTGCTGCCGGCGAGAGGATATCATCGCCCGGTGGGGCGGCGACGAGTTCGCCCTGCTGTTATTGAACACTCCATCTTACAAGGCCGATGAGCTTTGCCTGAGAATAAATCAACTGTGCCAGGAAAAGGTTAAGGGTCCGGTTCCCTTGAGCCTGGCCGTGGGCCATGCCACCAAGAAAAAGATGGAACAGAACATCAAGGACATCCTAAAGGAAGCCGAGGAAAACATGTACCGCAGCAAGATGATGGCCAGCAAAAAGGTCCGGACCGACATCATGACTCATTTGCTTGAATTATATTACCAAAAAGGGTACCGGACCAGAGGGCAGGTTAAGATACTGCAGGGCCTGGCCCAGGAGATCGCATCAGCCCGGGGGCTGACCCCGCCCGAAACCTCAAAATTGCAGCAGGTACTGGAATACTGCGACATCGGCAATATAGCCATAGAGCAAAGCCTGTTCAAA
Source organism: Candidatus Edwardsiibacteriota bacterium (assembly GCA_020053305.1). Taxonomy (GTDB): domain Bacteria; phylum Edwardsbacteria; class AC1; order AC1; family EtOH8; genus UBA2226. The sequence goes on from JAGVNJ010000075.1 coordinate 15,884, forward strand.
AAGAAGGACCAGCTGACCTCCGGGGAATGGAAGGCGATGCACCGGCATCCGGAGATAGGCTATCACATCGTCCAGAACACGCCGGAGACCGCCGACCTGGCCGAGCCCATCCTGGCCCACCATGAGTGGTGGGATGGCAGCGGATACCCCAGAAATCTTAGGGGCGAGGACATCCCTCTATACGCCCGAATAGTTTCCATACTTAACGCCTACGACGCACTGACCCAGAAGAGACCCTATCGGAAGGCGGTCAAACCGGAGCAGGCCATCAAGGAGATCAAAAGGTGCGCCGGCACCCAGTTCGATCCATTTCTGGTTGAGGTTTTGGTGGAGGTTATGGCCCAGCAGGAACTGCTGTAGCAACTTGAAACAAATAATATAAATACCCACATCTGCCTTATTGACAGGAGGATCATCCGCTGGTAAAGTAAGTATGTCTCACTAACCGCAGCTTGTTTTTCGAGATCTGTTATGCAATACCTGCGTAAGGGATTTTGAGAAAATATTAAGTGAGGTGAATGATGAATAGCATGGGGGCAAAGCCCAGCATAATGCCATGGCGTTTGGTCGTGGTATTTTTTATTTTGGCGGCGACTGTCTGCCTGCCGTCGGCGTTTGCCGAGACCATTCGGGTGGGGATCTACCAGAATCCGCCCAAGGTCTTCTGGAACGGTGGTGGCAAACCGCAGGGCATATTCGTTGATATAATTAACCAGATCGCCAGGAATGAGGGTTGGACACTGGAATATGTGTTCGGCACTTGGAGCGAGAACCTGGAGAGGCTGGAGAAGAACGAACTTGACCTGGTGTTGGATGTCACATATTCGGAGGAACGGGCCCAAAGGTTCTCTTTCAAC
>JAGVNJ010000003.1 GCA_020053305.1 Candidatus Edwardsiibacteriota bacterium
CTCCACATTCAGAAGCTACCGTGGCTTGATTATTATTTTGAACTGCCGACACCCCCGATCTCATCGGGGTGCTCCACATTCAGAAGCTACCGTGGCTTGGGCTCTTCGAAGATGTTAATTATATCAGATATATAATTGAAAAGTCAAATAATTTTACTTTTTGGGCAGCTGATTTCTGGTTTTCATGATATCGTCTATTATCCCGTATTCCCGGGCCTCGTCGGAGGACATCCAGAAGTTCCGGTCAGTGTCCTTGGATATCTTGTCCACCGGCTGGCCCGTATGGTCGGCCAGGATCCGGTTCAGCTGTTCCCGGATCAAGAGTATCTCCTTGGCGTGGATCTCTATATCGGCCGCCTGGCCCGATACCCCGCCCAGCGGCTGGTGGATCATCACCCTGGCGTTGGGAAGGGCAAAGCGTTTTCCCTTGGCGCCGCTGGACAACAGCAGGGCCCCCATGGAGGCGGCCATGCCCATGCAGATGGTCACCACATCCGGCTTGATGTACTGGATGGTGTCGTAGATGGCCAGGCCCGATGAGACCCCGCCGCCGGGAGAGTTGATGTAGAGAAAGATGTCCTTCTCGGGGTCGTCGGCCTCCAGGAACAGCAGTTGGGCTATGATCAGGTTGGAAACGACATCGTCCAGCGGTGTCCCTATGAAGATTATCCGCTCCTTCAACAGCCGGGAATATATGTCGTAGGCCCGCTCCCCCCTGCCGCTCTGCTCGATCACTATCGGTACTAGACTCATGGTTGCCTCCTGAAATTTATTGTGATTGATCTTTTGTTTGCTATTGGACCTGCCCGGCTTCCAGCTCCTGGCGCATCATCTCGGCCCAGGAGGTGTTGGGATATTTCATGATGCCGGCGCGCCAGCACTCCAGGGCCGCACTTTTCTTTTTGATCTGATGATAATATATCCGGCCCATCATGTAATAGGCATTGGCCGCGGGGATGGCGTCGGAGGTGCTGGCCGCCAGCCTCTTCAGCCTATCAATCGCCTGGTTGAAATGCCCCTGGGCGATGTCCATCTCCGCCAACTCGGTCAGGGCCAGATCCCCGGCCATGGTGCCAGAGGCCGAATCAGCCAATTGGGCGAAGGTTTTTCCGGCCCGGACCTGATCGCCCCCATATTTGAAAGCCATCGCCCGGCCCAGCAACTCGACATCAGAGATTTTATCAGTTTTGGCCTGGGAAATCAATAGTATCCTGGCCAGGGCATCGTTGGCGTATGGCCCCTCCTGGTCGGCCCGGGCCGCCTGTCCGTAATATGTCAGGGCCTCATCAATTTGATTTTGGGCCAGTTTTATCTCACCCAGCATATAATAGGCCCGCTGTATTATTACGGGATTATATTTTCCCTCCGCCATCCCGGTGCACTTGTCCCCGGCCCGTTCCCAATCTCCCATGGCCATTAGGCACAGGCAGGAGGTGAATTCTCCCTCAATCTTCAGCGAATCGGGCCAGATCTTTTTCTTCTCCGCTATCAGGCCCAAGGCCCGGCGGGGGTCATTATTGTATTTCAGCCAAAGCCCGGCCAATTTCAACTGGGCCTGGGGTATCTTTTTATCGGATAATGAGATCAATATTTTCTCGGCCTTTTGATGATCGCCTTTGGCAAGATATAATCCGGATAGCTTCATTTCCCAAAAAACGCTATCGGCCCTATCTCCCTCCAGATATTCGGAAATTACCGAGATGGCCGTTGAAATATCCTGGTCAGGCTGGGCCGCCAGCTGGCCGACCGCCATCCGCAGGCGCTGCTGGTCCTTTATCCTCTTGTGATAATTCCAGGCCTTTTGATAATCGCCGGACTTCCGGAAAAGCTCTCCCAGCAGCCATCTCCCTTCATCGGTTCCGGCATCCACTTCATTTTCGGCCAGCTGGGCGATGGCCTTATATCCGGCCTGCAGGGAGATCTCCTCGAATTTTCCCATGACCCTTCCCGGCTGCTGTTTCAGGGCCCGGGCAAACTCTCCTACCGCCTCCCGGTATTTCAACTGCTGCTGAAAGATCTCGCCCAGTTCGTAACCAAAGAGATCTTTCTCTTTGAGGGCTTTCCGCCCCCACAGATAGATGTCTTCAGCCTGGGCGATGGCCTCCGCCTGCTGCAGTATTCGCCCGGCCTGCCGGACCATCTCCGGGTCGGGCTTTTCGCCCAGCGATAACTTGAATTGCTCCAGAGCCGCCTCCTGTTTGCCCTCCACCAAGTATGCCCCTGCCCTCTGCCAGGCTGATCGGTCGAAGCGTTGGGGTTTCTGTCCCTGGGCTGCAAAGATGGCCAGGCATAGGACCGGCACCATCAGCAGATTGAATTTTATTTTCATTGTCCCAGCGATCTGAAGTACTCCTCCAATATTTCTTTATATTCCAGCGGATAATACTCCTGCCGCCAGTTCTTCCAGGCCGGCAGACCCTGGGGGGTCCATTTACCTTTATCCGCTTTGGGCGGGCGATAGCTGTTCTCCGGCAGGCGGCCGCTTTCCGCCTGACGCTCCCGGGAGAAATCCCTCTCTTTTAGCGACTGCTGGGCGTCCAGCATCCGGGTCAGTATCTTCTCCTGCCGATCTATGGTCTGACGGCTGATCTGCTGTTTCTTCAGGTCCTCTATCACCTGCTTCATCTCCTCGGCCAGGTTGTCCAGCCTTCCGGCCTTATCCCGCCGTCCGCCGTATTTTTGACTGAACTCCTCCATGCCCTGTCGGACCGCCTCCTGCCGGGCGGCCAGCCTTGACATCTGGCTGCGGGCCTGCTGTGACATCTGCCCCCCGCCCTCCTGGGGCAGTGGCAGCATTGAGCTGGTTCCTTCATTGACCGATTGCTGCTGGCCGGAGAGTCCGGCCAGGTCCTGCATCATGTCGCCGGAGCCGCCGCCCTGGCCGCCGGATGACTCCATTAGGCTGATGGCCGCTCCATTGAGCGAGGCCAGGGCCTTCTGGCCGCCCTTTTGGGCCTGGTCGCCGCGGCCCTCCGAATGGGCCTGGGCCGCCTGGCCCATCTGCCTGGAGGCCTCCTGCATCATCTGCTGGGAACGGGGGGACAGCAGCATGTTATTCCGGGCCATGTTGTCCAGCTCCTGTCTTATCCGTTCGGCCTGCCGCTGAATTATCTGCTGCTGGTTGGCCAGATCATTGCGGTCGGCCGCCGCATCGGTTCCGCTCTGGTTGAGGCTTTCCTGCTGTCGGGAAAGGTCCAGCAGGTCCCTGGCCCTTTGCTGAACGGCCTGGGCCGCCGCCTTATTTTTGGCTTGCCGCATGCTGCTGCGGGCGCTCTGCATTCCGGCGGAGATCATCGAGAGCTCCGACAGCACCTGTTTCTGCAGGTCGGCCGCCTGTGAATTATTGTTCTCGGACAGCGATTGCGAAGCCTTCTCCATTTTTTGACCCGTCTGCTTCTGCTGCAGACGATCGGCATTTTCGCCCAGCTTCTGAGAGGCCTCCCGGTTGGACTCCTTGAGATCCTTGGCAAGATCCTGCATCTCGCTGGCAAGCTTTTTCAAATCATCCGCCAGTTGTTTCTGCTCGGCCGACAGCCGTTTATTGAGGTTATCGTTTGGACGACCATCGGTCCTCTCCTTTAGGTCCTTCTGCCGCTGGGTCATGTCCTGCAACTGGCGCTCCAGCTTCTCCATCTGCCGTTCCTGCCGCAACTCCTTCAAAAGCTCCAGGGTTTGGTCCAACTGCCGCTTGAAGTCCTCCTGGGATAGTTTGAGATTGTCCAGGGCCCGGCCGACCTCCTGTTTGTCCAGTTTGTCCAGGGCCTGCCTCAGCCGCTCCATATCCTGCCGCATCTGGTCGGTGGCCACCTGGTCGAACAGCTCCCGCAGCTGGGCCAGCTTTTCCATGGTCTCCTGGTCGAAGCTCCACTTGTTCTCCCGCTGGGCCAGATCTTCGGCCGCCTGCTCCATGGCTTTCTCCAGCCGGTCCGCCAGCTCCTGCTGTTTTTTCAGCACCTGCTGGGTCGCCGCCTGTTGCTGCCAATCGATCTTCCTGGCCTCCTTAAGGCTTTGGGCCAATTTGTCGATCTCCTCGTTCAATTGGCTGCGGGTCTCCTCGGTCTGTCCGATCTCCTCCATCACCGCAGAATCAGCCTGGGCCATCGAACGGTAGATATCCTCGATGGTCGGCACCCGGAGCACCTGGGCCCGGCTGCGCCCCAGTTTGGGTCCGGACACCGCATCGTTGTCCAGGGCCTCCAGCCAGTAGACCACCGAATCCCCCGGCAGGACATCCAGCCGGCCGGCATCCCAGGCATATTCCACCGCTGCCTCCTCCGGGCATCTCTGCCAGCGGTTGATTTCCTGGAGTTGTTCCCGATCGCGGCTGATATAGCCCAGCCTTACGGCCGAAAGGCCGAAATCGTCGCCGGCCAGGCCTTTCAGCAGTACTTGCATGTCCTCGCCCAGCATGACCTCGCCCTCCGGGGAGGCGATCTCGATCACCGGCGGCTCGTCCTCCAGGCAGGTTATACCGTAAACCGCAGGGTTGACGAAGGTGTCGCCCTGGGCGGTGCGGCCCCACAGGCGGTAATTTTCGCTTTTACCGATATAGAAGCTTCCCGATAATTGCCGGCCACCGGTTATAGCCACATCCTTGGACCCGCTCCGGTCAAAGGACAGCCCGGCCTCATCCAGCGGCAGGCTGGAAACGGCCGTTAAATCCACCCGGGAGCCCCTGATGGCGGTGATATCCCCCTGATTCTCCGTCTGCCGAACCTGAAAGCCGGTATATTTTGGGGGTGTTATTTTTATCCTGATATCCGACAGCAGAAGCGGAGTATAGCAGTCTATCCGATAAAACCGGCTCTGCCGGCGCCCCAGCAATATGCGGTAGGTAAGCGAAGAGTCAATTTCTCTTATCGAGGCTGCCAGCTTCCCATCGTTGACAGACAGGGAAGCCGACCCCCTTACTGCTCCCCGCCACTCTACCCTGCCCGATGTACGGCCCGAATTAACGACATTGACCAGTATCTCGTTTCCCTTGGCCACCCGGGCATCTCCGGGGCTGATCCCTATCCCGTCCCAATTGCCGATCACCCCGTTGGGCGAAAGATAGCGTTCCAGGCTGATGATAAGTTCCCCCGGCTTTATCAGGCTGATGATTGCCAGCGATAATAAAAGATAGACCACAGGTTTGCCAAAAGGCAATGCCTTTACCGGGAAAATACTCCCGCCCTGGATCCCTTTCAGCTTCTCCCCTGTCCTCTGAATAAGATCGGTTATCAACTGCCGGGAATAATTTTCCCGGCTTTCCTCACCCAGGCCGAACTGTACCGCGGTGGATATCTCCTGTTTAAGTTCCGGCAGGGCGTTTTCGATATTGGCTGCTGTCTTCCGGTAATCGGGCTGCCGCAGGAATGTTATCAGAAGATATATGGCCAATCCCGGCAAGGCGGCAAGGATCACGTAAGACGAGGCATGTCTGATAGGTGATGGCAGGATGAACATCCAGTCGGCCAGATGTAGTAATAAAAGCCAGCCTAAGCCGATATATAATGAAGCAATCAATATATTTATCGTGCTTACAGCCCGTTGCCTCCGATAAATACCCTGAAGGGCTGTTTTTAAATCTATGTGATCTCTTCTTTGGTCCATTTTAACTGTTTTAATTATTAATGGGGTCAGTATATAAGTAACATTTTTATTAGGAATCCATGAAACCATGAACACTTAACTGTAAAAACCCTATCGATTCCTGCGTTCCTGGC
>JAGVNJ010000067.1 GCA_020053305.1 Candidatus Edwardsiibacteriota bacterium
TGATTTGTCCGGCATCTGTTCCATGGTATTCTCTCTGTTCTGTTTCCGTGAGTATACCATAGATTCCCGATACTAACCCATCCTTAACAGCGAATAACCTTCTTTTATTTTATAATATGATTTTTCGTTGCGAATTAGGTGCTCGCAATAATTCCTTTGCCGTTTAAAGATGGCCCATCCAGCATCCTGGACCTGTTTTGTTGATCTATCCTTGAAATGCCGGATTATTTTCCCCAATGTTTGTTTCGGATTTTTCATCAATATCCATTTAGCACCGTTACCTGTAGGGGTTTGATTAATCAAACCCCTACCATACCCGGCCAATATGATTATGCCGTGGATATGATTTGGCATTATCACATAATCATCCAAAATAACACGAGGAAACGCATTTGGGATATCCATCCAGTTCTTTTCAACGATCCGGCCAATCTGGGACAGAACGCAATCTCCATTTTCAATCTTTCCCAGCAGACACAGATGATCCTTACCACAAATTGTCAAAAAATATAAACCCTGCTTTGAATAATCATGCCCGGGCAAACGAATTGATCTTCTTTTATATTTTGGTTCGTTTTCTGGCACGCTATGAATCTTTTTTTATCTCTTCCCCTTGACTAAAAATACGAACATGATCGCTGCCAGCAAGGCGGCGGCCGCTCCAAAGATGAAGGTGGACCGGAATCCCAGGGTCTGCCACAACAGCCCGGCGATGGTGCTGGCAACAAAGCTGGCCAGCCCGGTGGACATATGGTACACCCCCATCCCGGTGGCCCGCAGCTCCTCCTGCACCAGCCTGGAGGCATAGGCCTTGCCCACCCCGTCGGTGAGGGCGGTGTAGAACCCGTAGACCGCGAACAGCACCCACAACATATGCGGGCTGTGATTGAAGGCGAAGCCCAGGTAGACCAGGCCGAAGACCAGCAGCCCCAAAGTGAATACCTTGCGCGGGCCTATCCGGTCGGCCAGCATTCCGGCCGGATAGGAGCCCAGGGAATAGGTCAGGTTGTAAAGCATGTAGGCCAGCAGCGACATCACCACCGGATTGACGGCAAACAGCTCCTTGGCCCGGACGATCAGGAAGACATCTGATGAGTTGCCTATGGCGAAGATCAGGTTGATAAAAATGAATATCTTGAAATCCTTGTTGCAGGCCCTCCACCGGAACTGGGGTTTTGCATAGCGGCTGACAAAGGGTTTGTCCCGGACGGTGAACAGCAGGAACACCCCCAGAATGGCCGGGACGAAGGCCCATAAAAAGACCGTCCGGTAGGCCGCGGCATCCTCCCCCAGCCGGCTCATGAAGAACAGGGCCGCCAGCGGGCCCAGCACCGCTCCCAGGGAATCCATGGCCCGGTGCAGCCCGAAGGCCCGTCCCCGTAAACAGTCCGGAGTGTGGTCGGCGATCAGGGCGTCCCGGGCCGACGACCTGAAGCCCTTGCCGGTGCGGTCCATCACCCGCAGCAGCAGGACCAGCGGCCAGCCGGCCGTCAGGGCGAAGACCATCAGCGGCTTGGACAGGGCCGACAGCGAATAGCCGCCGATCACAAAGGGCCGGCGTTTTCCGGTCCGGTCCGACCACCAGCCCGAGAATATCTTCAGGATGCTGGCGGCGCTCTCGGCCAGCCCCTCTATCAGGCCCAGGGCCGCCATCGGGGCCTTGAGCACGGTGGTCAGAAAAATGGGGATCAGGGGGTACAGCATCTCCGAGGAGGTATCGGTCAGCAGGCTGACCCACCCCAGCCGGACCACGCTGGGCGATATTTTTTTATTTCCGGTATTTTCCATTTATAATTTCCCTAAAATCTATTAGCCCATATCTATAATCTGTATCAGTAGGCTCCCTTGGCGGTGATCACCGCCGGAATGGTTTTGATCAGTATCTTTATATCCGTCCCGTCTCCCATAGATCCATCAGGTTGTCAATCTCATGGTCGGGCCGGCACTTTCCGTCTCGGTTATAATGCCTTTTAAGCAGGGCCGTTTTTACTCCGGCGGCTTTTCCGGCTACCACATCCTTCCAGGTGTCACCGATCATGATGGTCTCATTCCTAAGAAGGGCGTGTTTCTCGATCATCCGGGTTATCATGCCGGGCTGGGGCTTGCGGCAGTCGCAGCCGTCACCGTCATCGTGCAGACAATAGGAAACATCCTTTATCCGGCAAGCTGATCTTATTATCAGATCGATCTGTTCCAGGAATTCCCGGTCGATCAAACCCCTGGGAACCTCCGGCTGATTTGAGATTATGAAAAGATCCTTGCCCAGGGATGCCGCCCTTTCATGGAATCTTATAAAATCATCTCTCAGCCGAAATTCATCCACCGACCGGGGAGAGGTGGCCTTGGAATCCCTGAAGATTATCTCATTGATGGTTCCGTCGCGGTCCAGGAATATATTTTTTATCCTGCCGGTCACCGTAGTCCTATGCCTGGCAGCTCAGGTTGAGTCTTTTCTGCAGTTCCAGCACCACGTAATGGAATAGAATGGAGTGGATGCTTTCTGCGGTGCACATGTCGTTCAGGGGAACATGCAGCTGATGCCCGGCTGAAGCTTTGAGCCGCCCCCCATCGAAGCCGGTCACGCCAACTGTGACCAGGTCGTTCCGGTTGGCCCAATCCACCGCCATCAAAACATTCGGGCTATTGCCCGAGCCGCTGATGGCCACCAGGATATCCCCGGTTTTGGCAAAGGTCCTCAACTGCTGCTCAAACACATATTGATAGCCGTCGTCATTGGCCAGAGCCGTAATGAATGGAATATTATCGGTCAGGCTGGCGGCCTTGAAGCGAACATCGCTGTCCAGAGCACCCCGGCATCCCTTGGCCAGGTCCTGGGCGAAATGGGAGGCATTGGCCGCCGACCCCCCGTTGCCGATAACATAGATGGACTTTCCCTCGCGGTAGGCCTTCAGCAACAGGTCGATAAAACCATCCAGCTGACCCCTTTCGATCTTAGACAATATGCCGTTAAGGTCCTGGATATATCTTTCGAAGCTCATGTTCTCACCCCCGTTATTTTAGGCCATTCTTCATCGGCCTTTTGTAGATTTTCCAGCGTCCCGATATCTATCAAATAATCGTCGGTTATCCAGCCTTTCATCCTCCCCGATAACAATGGGAGCAGGTCGAATCCGATATCGGCATTATCCCTGTCCGGTATCATGTCCAGAATGGAAGGTCCGGAAATATACAATCCGGCATTGGCCAGGCTGGACTTCGGGTTTTCTGGTTTTTCTTCAAAATTTATTATGGTGTTATGGTTGTCTATTTCGGCGATACCGCAGGCCCGTGGATTCACGGAATGGAACAAAGCCATGCTAAAGATGCTCTTTTGCCGGCGGTGGAATGCCAGGAAATCGTTAAGATTGTAATTTGTCAGATTATCGGCATATAAAATAAAAAATTCTTTTTCCCGGCAAATAAACTCCCGGTTGGCCTTAAGGGTTCCGGCGCTTCCCAGTAGCTTTTCTTCATAAAAAATCTGGAACCGGATCTTTGTTTCCTTTTCTTTTAAAAAGTTCTCCACCTTTTCCGGCAAGTAATGTAGGTTGATCAAGACCTCATCTATACCGCTGTTTTCCATCATTTCTATCCACCAGGCCAGCAAAGGTTTTCCAGCAACCGGCACCAGGCATTTGGGGAGATCATTGGTCAGGGGGCGAAGCCGGGTGCCAAGGCCGGCCGCCAGTAAAAAGGCTTTCACTTCCGGACCGATCTGACTACATTTAACTGTTTCATGGTCTTGTCGGCATATTCCAGAATATCCTCAATATCGGTCTGGGCCTTGAGGTATTCCAGGTATTCTTTTACCGAATCCTCCGCCGTTCTCCGGGGGGTCCAACCCAGATTCCTGATTTTCGCAATATCCGAACAGGTGTGCCTGGTGTCCCCCAGCCGGAACTCGCCGGGGATGTTTGGCTTCAAATGTTCCTTGCCATGAACCTTGGCCACGATGTCGGCAAATTCCTCGACAGTGTAAGAATGTCCGCCGCCTACGCAATAGGCGTTATAATCCGCCCGGGGATCCTGCAAAACTAACAGGTTGGCATCCACTACATCATGGATATTGACAAAGTCCCGTCGCTGCAGTCCGTCCTCGTAAATGGTGGGGGCTTTATCAAAAAAGTAGTGCAGGTTGAATATCCGGCATGCCCCGCTGTAGGCATTATAAAAAGACTGCCGGGAGCCCTGCACTATTGAATATCGCAGGGCCACCGATGGTATTCGGTACATTCGTCCGAAGGCCAGGGTCATCAGCTCCTGGGAATATTTGGAAATTGCATAGGCATTGGGCGGATTGGCATGGGTCTCGGGGGTCCATTGCCACTCCATGAGGCGACCTTCAGTATCCTTCCATTCCCAATCACCGGCTTCCAACTGCGACAATGAGCGTTGCTGCGGGGCTACTATCGATCCATCAGCTTTTTTATAGAGACCCTCTCCCTGGACAAATTGTGACGAGGCGACAATTACTTTCTTTAGGGGCAGTTTCTTTTCCATGGCTATTTCATAGATCAGGGCGGTGCTGACCGAGTTCACCTGAAAAAATGTGGAGAAATCCGGCAGATAATCCTGATAGGCGGCAAAATGGAACACATATTCGACCCCTTCAAGCGCCCGGATCATGGTTTCCTTATCCCGCACATCGCCCAGCATAAATTCCGCCTTCGGATTTAGATACCCTGGCTTCCCCTTTAAATGTACGGGCTTTTGTAGATTATCAAGTATCCTGACCTGATGCCCCAAACTTATCAACCGGTCCACCGTATGTGAACCGATGAATCCCGCACCGCCAGTCACCAAAACAAGAGACATAACCACCTACTTCCAATCATACCTACGGTAATTGAATATTATCCGGCTGCCTTGAGGTTCTAACATAAAAGGCATCTCCCGGAACTTTCTCATCGCCCGGTGCAACCGGTCCTGTTTTTCCCGTGGGCAGTAGACCAAAAGGAACCCGCCACCGCCGGCCCCGGAGATCTTAGCCCCGATGGCACCGTTCTTCATGGCAGTGTCGTGCATCTCCTCGATGACCGGGTTTGTAATATTGGAGGAAAGCTGTTTTTTGTATATCCAATTCCGCTCCAGTGTCTCCCCCACGCAATCCAGGGTACCTTTTAATATACAATCCTGAACATGGTGCGCCAAATTTTTTATCTTTCCCAGGTGTTCTATTTTATGACGAATATTTTCCTTCTGTTCTGTCAGGATCGTGGAAGATTGGCGGTTGATGTTGGTGTAGAATAGCAGTAGATTTTCTCCCAGCCTTCTTTTAATGTCGTTTCCCACCTTAAGCTTTTCAACCAGTACTTTATCATCTTTCTTGAACTTGAAAGAGGATAACCCTCCATAAGCTGCGATATATTGATCCTGCTTTCCAATGGGCCGTTTCAGGATGCCGACCTCAATCTCATAGGCCTGCTGGGCCAGATCTTCTGCTGTTACCTGCACCCCGTTGTACTGATAAAAACCGTTGAGCAAACCTACGGTCAGGCTGCTGGAGGACCCCAGTCCCGACCCTTCGGATGGTATATCGGCCATCATGGCCACTTCGAATCCATTCTCCATGCCGGTCCGACGCGCTGCTTCTCTAACCAGTTCGTGCTGAATCTGATCGATATTTTCAACGATTTCCTTTTTAGTGTATGACACATAGATCAGATTGTCAAAACGTTCTTTTATGATCACATAGATATATTTATCTATGGCAGTACTGACCACGAATCCGTCGTGATTTATATAATAATCCCTGAAATCAGTACCGCCTCCGGAAAGGCTTATCCTCAAGGGAGTTTGAGATATCACCATATTGTATTTTTCCCTATTTTAAATATTAATTAGCTCACGATCCTTCTGGTCCTTTTATCCCCTGTCATTAAATCATGGCCTGTAATTTTAGTAGGCTCCCTTGGCGGTGATCACCGCCGGAATGGTTTTGATCAGTATCTCCAGGTCCATCATGGGCGACCAGTGTTCCAGGTAGTAGATGTCCAATAGCACCATCTCTTCGAAGGACAGTTCGCTCCGGCCGGAGACCTGCCACAGCCCGGTCATCCCCTGCTGTCCCTGCAGCCGGTATTTATGCCAATCCTGATATTTCTCCACCTCCGAGGGCAATGGGGGCCGCGGCCCCACCAGGCTCATATCCCCCTTGAATACGTTGATCAGCTGGGGAAGCTCGTCCAGGCTCAGGCGTCTCAGCCAGCGGCCAACCCTGGTGATCCGGGGATCTTCCTTGATCTTAAAGAGCGGACCGTCAGCCTCGTTGTGCTGATGTAGTTTCACCTTTACCTTTTCGGCATCCTTATGCATGGTTCGGAATTTTAACAACGGATAGAGGGTGCCATTCCTTCCCACCCTGGTTTGCCTGAAGAAAACCGGCCCCGGGGAGTTGAGTTTGATCAGCAGGGCGATTGCCGACATCAGCGGACTAAACGCAGCTATGGCCAGGGCCGAAAGGGAAATGTCCATAACCCTTTTTACATATGGGTAAAACCGGCTATAAAAGGTCCCGTGTCGGGTCACAATGGCCACCCCGGCCACATCATATATTCCCGCCACCTTAGCCAGCAGGTCATAGTGGTGGGAAATTATGCTGACCTCCATTTTATGGTTGCGGCAGAGATCGATCAGGTCGCTGTAATCGGCCAGTTTGGTGGTCAGACCCGGGATGAAGATTTCCTCCACTTTATTTTTTTTGACGGTTATATTGCAATCCCGATGAAGGCCGATGGCTTTTACTCCGCCGTATTTGAATTGCAGGTCCTTTTCGCTCTCCACTAAAAATCCTATTATCTTATATCCGTAGGTCCGGTTGGTTATCAGATGGTCAAAAACGGCTTTGGCTGTTTTCCCGCTGCCGGTAATAATTGCATTTTTTACGCCCCAGCCGCGCTTCATAAGCTCTTCACTGAATACAAAAAACAATACTCTGCCCAGAGAAAGCAGGAATGGCGCCGTGGTATAATATAAAATGATAAACCCCCGGGAATACTGATAACCTTTTATTAAAAAAACCGCCAGTATTATGAAAACCAGACTTATAAGTGAAGATTTATATATGTTCAATATTTGTTCCAGCCGATTCATTTTATAGGTGTGGCGATACCCGCTTTGCAGTAGCACCGAAAGCAACAGGGAAAACACCAAAACTACCTTATGTTCCAGCTCCAGCGGCTGCGGGCCCTGCCAGGGACCCAATTTTATGAACCATAATTGCCATAAAATATTAGCAGCGGTCCAGCCCAATATTAAATCGCTGACAAATATAATCCAGGAATATATTACGGACCAGTATTTTTTCATTGGTCTTCCTGCCTCTGTCGAAGGAATGCCTTATATTGATCGCTTAAGATTCGGATGAATTTCTGCTCGAATGTTTTTTGGTCAAAAGTCTCCGCCTGTTTTCTTATGGCCCTGCTTTCAAATTGGGACTGGTTAAAACCGATAACCGCCGAAATCAAGCTCTCAGGTGTTTGTTGTTGAAATAATATACCCGTCCTGCCGTCCACAATAGTTTCTTCGCTGCCGCCTTTTCCATAGGCGATAACCGGGCGTCCGCAGGCCTGGGCCTCAACCGGGGCAATGCCGAAATCCTCCAAGGCGGGAAATATCAAGGCCCGGCAATTCTGGTAGTACTTCAGCAGCTGATCATCCGATACTTTGCCGACAAAACTGATATTCGGGCCGGCCAAGCGTTTTAGCCGGCGGCGCTCGCTCCCGTCACCGACGATTATCAGCTTCAGGTCAAGTTGATTGAACGCCTTTACCGCAATATCAATCCTTTTATGCGGCTTGAGTCTGGACACCATCAAAAAATAATCACCCCCGGTCTCCCTAATTGATGGAATGAAATAATCGGTTTTAACCGGCGGATAAACCACCGTAGCGTGGCGCCGGTAATACTTGGCAATCCTCCTCCGCACTTCCATCGAATTTGAAACATAAAAGTCCGGACGATGACAACTGCATTCGTCCCAGAGACGGACCTTGCTTAAAAACGGGATCAGAAGGAGATTGGTAATGGCATTATGTTCATGAGAAATTTGATGATACCAATCCCATACAAAACGCATGGGCGTATGCACATAACAAAGATGGAACGTTCGGCTATCAGTTATGGCTCCCTTGGCCCAAGCATTGGAACTGGAAATAACTATATCGTAACCGTTCAGATCGAAGCTTTCTACCGCCAATGGAAATAAGGCCAATAGTTTCTGATAGTGGCGCCTGTGCCCTGGTAATCGGTTGAGAAAAGACGGACGGATATCCCAGTCGCGGAAATGACCTGGCAGCATATCCGGATCATGCAGCAGGGTATAGACCGGAGCCTCCGGGAAAAGCCCGTGCAATGATTCCAGAACCCTTTCGGCTCCGCCATATTGGTTCAGATAATCGTGGACGATGGCAATTTTAATATTTTTCAGAGCGACATCCATCATCAGCTCACTTAAAATTATTGCTCGATCAGGGCTTTATAAAAGCGGATCCGCGCAGGTTAAAAATTGATTATCCCCTGAGAAAAATTGAAACCCAAACCCAACCCTGCCAGCCATTGACTGCGGGATTGGCCAGGGATATTATTGCAGTTTTGGCTGTTTTCATAGCTCCACAGTCCGAAGACGCTGGTCAACCGGTTCTGATTTAAAATCTTTATAGCCAAGGTCTGCCATTCCAGATTAATCTGACAGCCCACTGTCCTCTCCACCACTCCGGTGGGGAAGGTCTGGTGCCAGGTTGAATCATGCCCCCAGGGCTCAGTCCAGGGGTCTTCGATATTTACCTGCCCCTTTCGTTTATAAAATACCTCGGCGGATCCGGTCCAGGCTGAAGAATTCACGCTTAATCTCCATGACAACCTGTCGAAATCGTTTCCCTCTTCGGAACCGATCGGCTGGGATTCAAACAAGAAACGGTTCCAATCCTTGGCTTGATTGTATGTCCATCCGGTGATCATCCGGTAGGAAAGCGATGTAGTGACAAAGCAGGGACGGGATATAATCGCCCAATCGGCCTGCAGGCCGAATCCGGCTTCGGTCGGTTCCAGATCCCCGGCGGTTTTCCTTTCTATCTGGAAATCGTCAATGGTTATCTCCCCGGATAATCTGAAAGGGGGCTTTACAATTTTAAAATCGGCATTCCAGATAACATTATCGTCAAATTCACGGTTGATCTGCTCTCCTTGGTAAAGATATAAGGGAATAAGATAATATAGCTCTACATTCCGCCCCGGCCCGCCATAGATCACATATTCATTGAATCCCAATTGAACCGAGTTAAAAGATATTTCAGCCCGGTGCCCGGCCAGATAACGGTTGACAAAAACGCTGTCCTTAAGCCAGCCATCAAGTTTACCGACAAATCCGTAAAGCTTCAAGTGATCCCCCAGGGTCACGCCCCCCTGAATATTCTCGTAAGGATCCCGGCCCGAGAGCGTCAGTCCCAGTCCGCAGTTAAGACGGTCCTTGCCGATCTGGAAAAAACCTTTATCGCCCGACCACCTTACGTAAACCTGCCCGGTCTTGGCCTTGACCCCGCGCCACTGATACCCGTAATAATTTGCAGAAAGATCGTCCCCCGATATTCCTTCATATACGGCGGCGGATGACCACCGTCCGGAGCCCAGCAGCATTCCGCCGTGAAATTCTCCGACGGTTGATAATTTATTTTTGTTTTTAAGAAGCTGGGCCTCAACTTGGCCGAAAAGGCGCATTTGTTCACTGCCGGAATACGGCAACCCCAGTTCCCGATAACGGGAGACCAACGTTTCTCTGGTCGAATCGGGGATTGATAGATATTGGCGGTAGGTCAGCGGACCGTACAAACTGGCCGGCTGGACCAAGCCCCGCAATTCAAGATCAAAGTAATATGAACTGAATTTATCGTCAATGATTGTGAAATCGGCCGCCGTTATGCTTGACGCAATAAACAACAGCAACGCGGGCAGAATTAATAATCTATATTTGGTCATAATTCAAATGATTATATTTATTGTTTATGGGAGGCGCCCGATGTTTTTCATCAGGATGCTATAACCCTGGCGTGATTCGATATTTCTCCCAAGCCGTGGCCCGGTTTGATCCCATTCTGGCAGCTGATCTATTTTCCTCTTCAGGTATCCGTTTTGGGTTTATGACGTAAGGGCCAGACACCTTTGTTCGAATTCTTCGAGAATAACATTTTTATTAAGTTTTTCCCGGGCAAAACGCCGGGCATTATCCTTGAATTCTTTTCGCAAGTTCATGTCTTGTGCCAAACGTTCTATGCCCAAAGCCAAGGCCCCGGATGATTCCGGTTCGATAACCAATCCCAGGCGGTTTTCCTCCACAATTTTATGCAAGGCGGTCCCGGCATCGGCCGTTACTAAGGCTGCCCCGCCGGCGGCAAAGATCCCGGTCAGTTTCGATGGCATGGCCAGGTCGGCCACCCCTCTTTTCTGAAGAACCAAATGAATATCCCCCGATGCCAATAGCACCGGCAGCCTTTCGACGGGCTGAAGAGGCTTGAATATTATATTGTCCAGTTTTCGATCAGCCGCCGCCTGCATCAACTCACTTTTAGCCGCGCCCTCTCCCGCAATGATGAACAATATCTGTGAATGTTTTTCTTTGAAGTCCCCGGCAACCGAGAACAACAGCTCCAGCCCCTGCTTCTTCCCGATGTTTCCGGCATATAATACCACTATCCTGTTTGCGGCAATGTTCCATTCGGCCCGCAACGACTGATCAATACTTAAAGGTACAATTTTATCTGTGTCAACCCAATTGGGGAAAAGGACCGCTTTTGTCGGCTCAACTCCGCGGCTGATTAATTTGGCCACCATGGCGTCTGATATGCTGGATACAAGGTTATATTTATTCATGATCCAGCGTTCAAAGGTTATCAGGCCTTTTAAGATCAATGAACCCTTTACCAAACCCAATCCAAAGGCGGCATCGATCTCGAAATCCTGAAGATGCAGCCAAGTGCGTGATCCGGATAACCCGGCGCCCAGCAAAGTTGGCGGCACGGTAAAAAATGTCGGTTCGACGGCCCAGATCATATCTGGTTTCCAGCCGATTGATTTTACCAGCATAACCGGCAGGCTGCTCAACATGAAAGACAGCAAGTGGAATATTCGCTTCAGGCCATTGGGCTTGCTGGGGACCCAAAGGGGGCAGCGGTAAATTTTCACTTTGCCCCGGCATTCAGTCCGGTATCGCCATCCCGAATAGTCATCTTGGATACGCCAGCCGGGGTAATACGGCGGAGAGGTAATGACCTCAATCTGGTGCCCCCGTTCTGCCAGCCATTCCGCCATTTCGCCGGTATATTTCCCGATCCCGGTCAACTCCGGCCAGAAATTTATTCCGTATATTAAGATCTTCACGGGGTCGTCTTCTTATTAGCTTTGACCACCAGGCAGTCGCCCCTCTTGACCCTGTTTCCCAGCCACAGGACGGGGGAAAAAAGCAATCTGGTCAGAAACATTGTTATCCCCACCAGCCAGAAAGAGCGCATTTGTTGGGTAATCCTTCCCTGTCGGGCAAACAACTGTGCGATAAAAGATTGTGTTACCCAGAGCGCCGGGGTCTCATTTTTCAGCGAGACAACCTCAAACCCCGTCTCTTCCAATACTTGAGTTAAGGTCTCTTGTGAAAAATGGGAAACATGAAACGGCGGATGCCAGTTTATCCAATGTCGCCCGAATAATTTTCTATACCAGCTTTGGCTGTTGGGGCAACTTATCCAAACCTGGCCACCGGGCTTTAGCTGCTCCCTGATGCTTGCCAGCATGTCCGCCGGGGCCAATGAGTGCTCCAAGACATTGGTAAGCACAACAATGTCGTATGTTTCCGAAGTTTGAAAACTATCCAAAGAATCAGCGTGCACCTTAAACCCCAGAGACCGGGCAGCCCGGGCTGCCACCGGGTTTATCTCCAGCCCCTCGGCAGTAAAGCCGTTTTTTTGATAAACCGCCAATCCCCGCCCTTCGTTGCATCCCACATCCAAAAGCCGCCCCCTGCCCTTGACCCGGTAAAAAGCGATATCACCATCAATAAACATCCAAAAGCTGTAGAGAAAAGACGACAGAAATATTTGCCGGCGTTGCCGGTATTTTGGACTATCGGCTCCCTGAAAATTGTAGTGCCCCTCATAGAATTTTTTCAGCTGGTCATTGTCCGGTCGGGGAAACAGCTGTTCCAAACCGCAAGAGCTGCATTTGCCGACAGCGTAAAATCCCTTTATCCCGAATCTGGTGTCGAACACATTTTTAACCGTTATCTCAGTTTTGCTACCGCATATCAAGCACATGTTTTCCGGTGAAGTCATTTTTCTATATATTCCTTATATTTTTCATAAAGCGGAGAATTCTTATCCTTTAGCTCATTTAATTTCAGGCTGATCTGGTAATCATAAAAGGCATGCAACATTGAAAAGCGGAATCCTATCCTGCCGTCCAAAAATCCAAACTTAAAAAAATACATCCAAATGAACTTAAAAAATGGTCGGGCCGGGATATAGCGATAGGCTATATTTTTTAAATACCGGCGCTTGGCCGGCCCCCGGGAAAACAGTGTCGGCTGGATGGTTTCTTTATCACCGACAGCGATAAGCGTTCGATAGATCTCCACTGCCTCCATGCTGGAGTAAGTATTATGGCGGTCAAAATACCTTTCGATACCCTTGTAATCATAGTGTATTAAATGATTTTTCAAGAAACCGGCTGATCCGTCCAGCAACATATGTTCATGGACTATCCGGTTCTCATACCGGGCACTGCCGATTTTTATCAACCGCAGCTGCCAGTCGGGATACCAGCCGCCAAACCGGATCCATTTGCCGGCAAACATATTCTGGCGGGCAACATAGTATCCATTGTGTTCGGACGGCCCCGCCAGGAGCGATTCGATCTCCCTGGCCAATTTTAAGCTTACTCTTTCATCGGCATCTACTATCAGTAGCCAGCTGTTTTTAAAATCGATATGATCAATTGCCCAGTTTTTATGAGCGGCAAAATTATCGAACTGCCGCTGAAAGACCCTGGCCCCAAGTTTCTCGGCCATGCTGGCAGTGGCATCGGTGCTGAAGGAATCCAAAACGACCAAGTCACTAGCCCATCCAAGGTTTTCTAAGCAATGAATTATATTCCTCTCTTCGTTTCTTGTTATGACTAGAATAGAGATTGGCGCTTGTTTATTATTTAATATTTGATTTGTCATTTTTTATGGTTTTCGTGCCGTGGCAATCATCGCTTTCCATAATAATGGAGCGCGACCAGCATATTTGAACTCTACATTTCTGAATCCCGCTTCTTTTAAAAGGAGTTTTAATGTCCGCGGGGAGAAGAATTTAATGTGCCCCCCTTGCCAGTTAACCGTATGATGAAAATCCCACTTGTTAAATAAGGCAATAGCCAGGTTTTTCAAATATCCATGATAGGGAGTAGTTAACACTATTTTTCCCCCAGAGGAAAGAGATTTAAAGATATTATCAATAAACATTTTGGGATTATAAAGATGTTCAATAACCTCAACCGATATTATCAAATCAATATTTATTGCGATATCATCAAGATTATCATAAGCAGATCTTACCTCAAATTTAACATTTTGATATTGCGTTTTAGCAATTTCAATCCCATCTGATGAACAATCAATACCCGTTACCTGATGCCCTTTATCAGCTATTAACGCTGCAATATAACCATTGCCGCAACCTATATCTAAAACATTAGATGGTTTTTCAGGAAGGTGTTTGCAAATAGCCGGCCAGAGGAAGCTATGCACGAACGTAGGAGCACTATCCTTCCATCCATAGTTAGTAATAATATTCTCTTCGTTTTTTATCATAACCGTTCTCACTTATTATAAAACTTTGAAATTATCATTAGTATTTCACGGTGCTTCAACATTCCAATCAAGCATTTATAAAGATACTCGCTGATTGATATTTTCACTAACAAAATAGTCCCGAAATATTCCTTACCGGTTATTTATTTTGATTAAAAGCATCTTTAAGAGTATTGGTTTCTTTGCTTATTCTTCCAAAGACGAATATTGCCGGCTTAAGAAACCCCGGGGCAAACCTTTGATGTAAAACACCAAAAAAATATGCCAGCTTTGAAAACGAAAGATAACTTGGCTCGGCTTCGTATCCATAGACGACATAATTAAAGCCGCTTTTTTTCATGATGTGTTTTAGTTTGTTGACACTGTTACATTTATAAAATGCAGGGAACACATCTTCGTCTTTCCTGCCCTCCTGAGCAATAGCCGTAACTTTTGCATGATATTTATTGGGAATAATGGTAGCCGCTATCGCAAAGTAACTCCACCGGTTGGGAGTCCGCAGGCACAAAATGCCGCCATTACGCAAAACCCGCTGGATTTCCCCAAAAAAGCGGTCGGGATTATCTATATGTTCTAAAACATTATCACAAATAATTAGATCAATAGAGTTGTCCTCAATCGGCCAGGAGTAATCCTGCATCAGACGAAATTCATCTATAAAGGGATTTTCCTTAGCACTTAGATCGACATCAATCCCAATGACTTTTGCTGTTTTCCCCTTCAGAATTCTAAGGTTTTTTCTGAGCGTTACCTGGTCTTCTTTAAACGACCCTCTGCCACATCCAATGTCAAGGACCACCTGCGCGGGATCAAGCAGTGAATTGACCCTGTTGTAAAATGCCACTGTCCCATCAATATCTGTAAACCCGCCAAAACGTGATTCGGGATAGAAGCTTTCCTTATTATTCATTTCTCGCTCCTTGTCGTAATCGGATATACTTTTATATGCCTGCGCAAAACATTTCTATTGCCGCCGCCTGGATCACTTTATAATTGAAGAGTCGTCCGGCCGGATCATAATCTTAACCACGATTGCGCCCAGCGTCGCCCCGGCCAAGTTTGACGCTGCATCATGCCAGGAAAAGCTCCGAAAAGGAAGGGCTACTCCCTGAACCAATTCCAATCCAAATCCCAGGGTTCCGGCTATGGCCATTATTGCCAGCCAGTAGTTTTTTTTCAATCTGGCATTGGCTAAACCCAGCAGAATAGACAGCCCCAGGTAAGCGGCAAAGTGCAGCCACTTATCAGGCGACCAAAAATTGTTTTCCGATCGCGGCCGGAACCAGGGGTTAAGGCTGGCAAAAGTGATAATTAAAATATAACTTCCTGTTATCAACCGCCATATTTTCGGTTTAAACAACCGCTTCCTGGCATTACTCATTACGATAACATCATTCATACTTTGCCTAACAAGGCAAGATAGGCTTGTTCTAATTTCTGGCCGATCGTCGACCATTGATAGTTTTCTCTTACCAGCCTCTGACCGGATTGCCCCATTTGCCTGGCTGAATCCTGGTCGTTTAACAAAACAGACATGGCCTGGGCAAGAGATTCCGGCTCGGTTGGCACCACCAGACCCGCTCCGGCCCCCTTTATCTCGCGCCATATATTGACCTTATCCGATACCACCACCGGGACACCGCAGGCCAGGGCCTCCAATACCGATATTCCGAAATTTTCGGTATAGGACGGAAGAACGAACATCTCGGCATCCCGAAAAGCGGCCAGCTTATCCCGGCCCTCCAGCATTCCGGTGAAGGTGGTTTTATCAAGCAGCTCATATTCTCTTAACCATCCCCGAACCTTTGCGCCATATCCGTCGTTGTCGGGGCCGGCAATAATCAAATGAATATCCGGAAACGCTTTCAAAGTTTTGGCAAAGGCCGGCACCAAAAGATCAAAGCCCTTTTTGAAATTCAGCCTTCCCAGGAAAAGAACCAAGCGGCTATCTCCGACCTGGGGAAACAAACGCCGGAAAGCACCGGGCGGCGGCAATTTTTCATATTCAGCCCAATTCAATCCATTGGGGACAACTATTCCCGGAGAGTTAAAAACATACGGCTTGGCCAGCAGCATCTCCTCTTCGGTGGTATAGTGAAGGGCCGCGGCACCCTTGATATTTCGATTTTCGAACAGCAACTCCATAATTCTTTTTCTCAGGCGATGCCGCTGGTAAAGGTAGGGATCCAAGGTCCCATGGGGCCGGATAATATACGGCACCCGGTATTTGCGGCAGACCCGACCGGTTATCAAATCGTGAAATAGATATAAGGAATGGATATGTACAATATCGTATAAAGCTAAATCGCGCTTGATGGCACGGGCCAGGGGCAAAGACGTCCCCCAGAATTTCGGAGGCTGAATGGGAAAATATTTGAACTCAACGCCGCCATCAATCACCGGGCTCTCAAGCGAAACCGGCAGGACATCATCGCCATCCTGATTGGTGGTATATATACTCACCTTGTGTCCCCTAGCAGCTACCGCCCGGGCCATCTCTATGCAGGCTTTGGATGGCCCGCCGTAACGAGGAGCCAGATTGGCAATAACATGCAGGATATTCATGTATTATCCAAAAGAATTTTTGCCGACCTGACGTCAAATGGCCACAGTCTCTGCAGCCGGCTCCACAGGGGCAGCAGGACGTTCACGGTTTTGATCAGGACAAAATATGTTACTAATAGCAAGATCGGAAATTGGAATATATAAAGGGTGATGGAAGAAACGGTGGCCTCAACCAGATTATGCTGAAAAATACCTATCAGGAAAACCGCCCAGATATTTCTCTCCAAGGTGCCGCTAAGGGTGTTAAAAAGCAGTATGAATGTTGCCATTGCCAGATAGGGTATAACTATCACTCCTACCCACCCGAAAGCGTCATAGGCCTCGGCAATTATTCCCATAGATATCTGGGTTGAAAAATCCTCGTCCCCCAATGTTTCTGTTTTATGTCCGAAATAATTGGCAGTATTGTATACGGGTTTGTCGGGATACAATAATCTGGGGGGAAGCATCTTAAAGCCATGGATTACTGTGTGCCATCCGGAGAAACCCTGCTCTCCGACAGCCCGGATAAGTTCGTCGTTCTGCTCAATCAGGGACATCCTGTCCAAAAGCCCCATATCCCTGCCGTAATATAAAAAACGTTGTTTTTTATACGCTGCATCCTCCATAAATGTTTCTACCTCTTCCAGGTTCTCCTGGTTCAGAAAAATATCTTTGATGAATAAATTGGTAAGCATCAGGTTCTGGCGGGGGTCGTTGTCCCTGGTAAAGGCCCTGCCAAGCTGGGCAAAGGGGAATAGTATTGTAATCATTATTATAAAAATCAGCGAAACCAAAACCATATGCCTGACTCTAAATTTATAACCAAAAGCCAGGCAAGTAAGCAAGTAAATCAGGAACGGCTCAAACATCATCTGCTTGCTGGTGGATAGAATACCAAAAAGGAATTGGGTAGCGAGCGGTATTGCGGCCCAGATCCCAATGCTTCGTTTATGGCCTGAAGCAATTATGGTATAAGCAATGGCGCTGATGGTCGAAATGGGGTAGATAAAACCCAGTTGCCGGAGGACCCCGACGAAACCTCCCACGCTAACGTCCCCGGACATCTGGTCAAAACCATGAAACATAACATATAGGTACGAAAACAATCCCAGAACATATACCACTATCGACAGACCCAGCAGTAAATCGATCCGTTCCATCGGTTTCAATATTTTTTTTTGCCCGATAAGCGGCCCGACGGTCAGCCCCCCCAGCCAGATGCTTATCATGCCGACGGTCAGAACCCCGATGGTAAGGACGGGAACATCCAGGTAGCTGTCGCCGGGTTGGCCGAAAAATACTTTGGCCCATTGTGAGATTATCACTATCTTCAGCCCCAACATGGCTATCCCGAATCCGCTGACCGTCAACGGACCGCCGGCCGAGTTGACCGCCATGGCCGTGAAAAATGTAAAACCAAAAGCCAACAGGGCATAATCTAAATTTGTGCCGGTCAATAATTGCAAAACAAACAGCATGCCGGCCAATATCAACACCAACTGTATTTTTACCGACCTGAAATATTCCAGATTAAAGATCATCCCTTGATTTTAGCTCCTATGATGCTTAATACTTGATCCATAGCCTGCCGCAGGCTGCCTTCATAGCTGTAATCCGATTCTATACATCGGCGATAGCCCGCTGCAGCAATTTTAAGCCGGGCGGAATCATGGGCCAGGTAATATCTTACTTTGTCTGCGCACTCATCAACGCTGTCAAAAAATTCGGCCTCTTCGCCTTCCTGGTACAATTCTTGGTGGGTTTTCGTTCGCTGGCCCAAGAAAAACCCCTTGCAGGCAGGGATCTCAAAACTTCTGGTGGTATAATCGTCGCGATTGGAAAGAGATACAAATCCCAGTGATATTTTGCTGTTGCCTATAGTGTTCGCATATTCTTCTCCATGAACAGGTGGGTGAAATTTTGCGCGTTTGGTATAATAAAACAACTGGCGATCCCACTTTTCGCCAAATATATTCAAATCAATCTTATATTTACAGAGTAGCTCCTTAACAAATAATATCCTATAATCAAGGGCTGTGCCGATAAAAGAGATCGGCCATTTAAAAACCACCTGATCGGCTTCGGAATAAACGGGTTTGAAAATATCGGAAAAATAGCCGCCCCTGAATTTGATCACCCTCTGCGCTCCGGCTTGTTTAAATTCCAACAGGTCAATATCCTTTTTTACAAAATGCAGATCGAACAACGGCAAGATCTGGGTAAAATACTTCCATACAGAAGCAGCATACCTTCCTCTGCCCAATGGGTCGTCATCCTGGAAACACACAAATAAACAATTAGGGGACACCTTTTTACAACTATTCAAAGTTTCCGGCAAGAGCATTAACGGTTTTTCGACCCAGGCAATGTCCGGTTGAGTCCTTTTAAAGGCTTTTAAAAAATCCTGGTTGAAATATATGATATCCTGTTTAGCAAATACTTGTTTGGTAAGCTTGGTCAATGCCCGTTGTATCCAATTCTGACTTTTATGATACGGTCCGTAAGGAAACCATGTTACTGCATATCCCAGTTTTTCCAAAGTTTTTGCTCGATGCCAGCCGGACATGGAGTTTCTGGCAAGATGTGCCGTAAAAAATATATTCACCTCTCTCTTTTCACTCATGAAGTAATATACCTTATAATTACCGTATACCAATACTTATCATTTTTTCTCAGCACTAACTAACATATTCTGGGAAAGTATGCACTTTCCAATACCCGTTTCCGCCAGCAGCAATATTCTATAGGGCAGTGTAAACAGTTGCCATAAAACATATCTGACAAAGCTGGGAAGCCCGTGGATCACCGGTTTATCCTCAAAACACCTGACATTTGTAAACCCGCAGGCAGTTAATGCCTGGCTAATAGATTGAGACGTGAATGAAGTTTCATGGGTTAGATCAGAATATCTGGACTTTCCGCCAAAAATCCCTTCGGCATTTGGAACATGAATCACAACGATCCCGCCAAAACGCAGAGCACTATTTACCTTATCCAGTAGTTTTAAAAGCTGGCCCTTATCAAGATGTTC
Organism: Candidatus Edwardsiibacteriota bacterium; assembly: GCA_020053305.1. Taxonomy (GTDB): domain Bacteria; phylum Edwardsbacteria; class AC1; order AC1; family EtOH8; genus UBA2226. The sequence continues at coordinate 19,414 of JAGVNJ010000067.1, forward strand.
CAAGATATCAATTAAAAACAGTACGTCAAATGTATTTATTTTTTCATCTAAAAATGCATCTATATTCTGACAACGCACTTCATTCAAGCCAAATTTATGCGATAGCTCTACCTGTTCATTGGAAATATCAACACCCTGTATGTTATGGTAACCATGTTTTTTTAAGCAATATATCAACCGACCATAACCACATGCCAGGTCGGCCACCGAAATATCCCTATCTTGTGGAAGATGTTTTTTAATTATTCTGGAAAGGTAATGATAAAATCCTCCGTCTAAGCTTTCTCTTCCAATATTCTGTCCCGCTTGTTTGGTTGAGACATAACTATCAAATAATTTTTGTTTCCATTCTTCCATTAATCTTTATACTCCGCATTGCTTAGATAACTCATCGTATTACTTTCCCAATATGACGATTGAAACTTTAATTAGAGCCGGATGTTATATCCGATAATAGTTGAACGTATTTTTCTCCGTAGGTATCCCATCCATTTATTGCTTTCACCCGCGCCAACGCTGCATGGCTCATTTTCTCCCTTTGCCCGCAATCCTGAGCCAAATATTCAAGTTTTTCTGCTATAACGTCCGGGTTGCGGATGGGCACGATAAATCCTTCTTTCTCATTTGTAAAAAGGTCTTCCGCCCCCGTATTTACAGTGCTTATCAAAGGACATCCGCAAGCCATTGCTTGGCCCTGAACCAAAGCCAAGCCCTCTTCAATGCTTGGCAAGACCATAACATGGCTGGTGCTCATTATATGTTTTAACCTGCTTTGGGGCAGGGGACCAAGGATCTCGACATTGTCCATGTTATAGTTTTTAAAGATATCATCCATTCCAGGAAGAACGGAGCCGACGATACGCAGCCTTTTTTGGGAATGTTTTAAATTCGAAAAGGCGGATAAAAGATATGGTATCCCCTTGCGCAAAGACACCTGGCCGACAAATAAAACCTCAAATATATCTTTGGGGGGGCTTCCAACCGGCGTAAACATTTTTAGATCCGCTCCATACGGTATTTTTTTTACTTTTTTAGGATCCACCCCCATTTCGATAAAACTTATGCGGGCAAATTCCGATGGCACCGTAATGCAATCTGCCAGTTCATATTCATTCATCTCTTTATTAATGACCCGGAGATCTATGCCGGAAAACCTTAAACCCCACCGTTGGTATTCTTCCCTCAAGATGTTGTCCTGATATTTAATATGTGAAGAACCTCTGTCGCAAATATATTTTATACCCCTATGTTTTGACTGAGCGCCTGTATACAATCCTGACGCTGATATGCCAATAAAAACATCGCAGGCCGGGATGGTTCGGGCAACATATTTATCAAGCGACTCAAACAACCACCAAAGCAGATCATTATCGATCGTTTCATTGTGTATGCCAAATCGCCATTTCGCCGCTAACAATGTATGAATCCAGGGAAATGTTTTTATTACATCGGTCGGCAAATTCTCATTTCTTAACTTCCACAAAGGATAGCTTGTGTAAATAGCCTCCAGCATTCCTCTTCCGTATAATTGACGCGCCAAATGAAAATGATGAAATTTGCCGGAAACAGATTGAACTATTTTCATAAATTGGTTTTTAAATAAAGCTGGTTTTTAAAATCTTTTACGCGTTTCCATCAGCACCTGTTTTAGTCCCAAAAAGAAATAGGCCGTTAATAATAAAATGGGGACCATGGCAATTGTTTTAATAATCAGCAACGAGTCCCCGCCAATGTAGAACCAAGGATAATAATTTATAAAAACCAATACAAACCCGCCAAGAATGCCGCCTAAAATAACAATAGGACTAAAAGAAATATCTTTTGCCCGATTAAACAAAACAGTATTAAAAACCAATATAACACATAATTGAAATATTTCAGTTATAAGCCATGAGAACAAAAATCCGTTTATGCCATAAGCCTTGATCGAATAAATACTTAATAATATCATTATCAAATAACTGAAGAACATCACGGACCCCGTTCTTTCATGAGTATTGGTAGCATATTGAAAGTATATTTTATTCTCTTTTAGACACATGGCAACCGATATGAGCATCAAGAACAGATAAGACCATTTGTTATAATAATCGGCGTTTTTTAACCACAACCTCAGCAATAGCGGGCTTAACATTAAAACGGCAACATTGGCCGGCAAGGCAATTGATATGGTGAGCGACTCAGTATATTTATATAATCTTTTTAGTTGGAGCCAGTCCCCAATTCCCTTAAGTCTGGTTATTTCCGGTTCTATCGCTCCATAAATCAGCCCCAATCCCTGTCTGATAAACGAAAATATCATCCTTCCCACAGAGAACATAACCACAAGTTTGGGTTCGACAAAATAGTTTAATATTAAAACCGGAGCCTGATATAATAAAAAATTGTTTATTGTAAATAAGGAGAAATACAGACTGGGCTTTATGATATTTTTTGCTATCGCACTATTCCAATATTTAAACGAGATAGAAACATTGGTAAAATTCAATTTTCTGTCATAACTGACAATTATTAGTGATAAAATTACCGCGGCAAACTGAAATATGGCTAATATATAAAATGGAAAGGCTAGTAAAACACCCGCAATCAAGGATAAAACCATTATAAGCTTTTGTACATTCGACCACATTACACCGCGAAACGCTTTGCCGGTTGCCCTATATCCTCCATTTATCAAGCCCAAAACATTAAGAACCAGCAGCTGCAGAATTAAAAAATAAATAGTGACTGAAATGTTTATTTCGGAGGCTGACAGATTCAGCATTATTTTCAAAGGCAAAACAAAAACAACTCCGGCTATCACTGTAAATAATACTGCTATGCCGGTTAATAATATTAAGCAGGTGGTTTGTAGTTCATGGAACTTCTTCAGATCATTCTGGTGATATGAAACATTTAGTTCATTTATTACGTAGGTGTGGAGGCCAAAATTCAAAACCGATAAAAACCCGATGGCGGCCGTTAAAACCAGCCACTCGCTATAACCCAGTACCCCATATTTCATTAAAAACAAAGGCGGGACGGCCAGCTGGCCAAGGAGTTGCAATCCTTGGTTTCCGACTAATGCTATGCCTGTTTTTGTTATTCTTTTAAAAGTATTTTCCGTCATATATTCATTTGATCCCTCTGTTTCTTAAGGGAATATCTGCTTGATTATTATCTAAATAATTCTTTCAACAATTTTATAGCACCGTCGTTCAACGTTTTGAAAAGAAACATATTCCACCTTAGCGTGAATGTATCTCCCTTAGCTACCTAACCAGAACCATTTTTTGCACGGCGTTAAAATCATCCCCTTCCAATTTATAAATATATATCCCGGCTGAGACATTTCTGTTTTCGTTGTCCTTGCCATCCCATACCGACACATGGATGCCCGGGGCCATTTCCCGATTGACCAAGGTCCTGACCTTTTGCCCCAGGGTGTTATAAACATCCAATTTAACCTGTCCGTATTTAGCCAATCTATATTCTATGCTGGTTGATCCTGATAAAGGGTTTGGATAATTTTGCATCAGCGCATTATTGTAACTTTCTTTGGCTGGCGGCACAGTATCCCCTGATTTATCGCCTTTTTTGAGCATGTAGAAAGTATCGGAATTAACCACTTCGAACAATGTGTCCCGGCGTATGAATTTTTGCTTGGATATATATACGGTGCTGTCTCCTATTTGAAGGGTCTTGGCCTTCACACCGCCGTTCACGTCAAGTTTGGCGGTCGGGTTGATTTTTCCGATGCCTATGTTTCCATCGGAATTTTTTATGTATACCGCATGTCCCCAGGCCGGGTTATAAATGGAATAATCGTAGCTCCCCGCCATGATCCTCTGGATCCATTTATTAGCCCCCCCCATGGCATATGTCACTTGAATTTCCTTTGCGGCCGGATCGGTCTGGTTTATTCTATAAGCATAATGATCATTGATGGTTTGAGCCAACGATCGACTCTCAATCACTATACTGCCAATGGCCTGCAAAACCATTATTTTTGTGGCGGCATCCTTGGAAAAAAAGACAATTTTATCAGCGCATACGGATACGTCAACCCATTTATTCTCGACCTGCATTGATGAAGATACCGGTCGGTACATTTTACCGGACTCATCGCCGAATATCCAGTGTCTCTCCACCAGCGTTTTGCCTTCTTCGGGAACGAAGTGATGCTCCCAACTATCAAAAATCTGAGCCTCCCCGGCCCTTTCTTGAGCCCCCCCGGAGAGAACATTCCAACCGAAATATATTGTCGGATTACTACGATCGCTTGCCGGATTGGGAAAAAACCCTTGGGCTAAATTAAAATTCACATAGCCATCATATGCCGGAGATTGAAAAAGCACTTTATGCGTATCCTGAGTAATAAAATATATTTGCTTCACGGTATCAACGGCACTATTGAGATATGACGCCCAGGGATTGATGGCTGTCTTTTCCCCGCTAACACCACTGGACACTTGGTCGCCCCAGGATGTTGAAACAACAAATAAAATATATACTAAAAAAACCGCTCGTCTCATTATTTTTGCTTTCCACTCCATGACCATTTTGCAAAGATCATAGAAAGTTATAAATTTAAAATGTTACCACTCTATCGAAAAATAAACCAGGCCCCTCGCCTCGATCCCCCCGTTTTATTGATTATTTCTTCCTTGCGACCTAAACCATTCTTTCAATTATTTGATGACACCGATGTTCGAAATTCTTAAAAGAAAAATATTCCAATTCGCCCGGAACATGCCCTTTGGGACGCTTTAAGGCTTCTAATATTTTTTGTATCATATCCTGGGGATCGTCAGGATCTGCCAGCCCGCCCAATTTGCCATCCAGCAGGGCTTCCCTTCCGCCATCAATTTTGCTGGCCACCACCGGAATGCCGCAGGCCATAGCTTCCAGGAAGACGAAGCCGAAACCCTCCAGCCGGCTGGGCATAGCATATACGTCAGCTAAACGATAGTGGTCGGCCTTCTCTGGTTCGGACACCAGCCCGGTAAAAACGACCCTCGTTTCCAGACCCATCCCCCGGGCCTTTGTCTCCAGTCGAGAGCGGTCGTTCCCATCCCCTGCAATCATATAGACCAGACCTGGAAAACGGACGCTTAGTTCAGGCATGATTTCGATGATTTGGTCAAAGCCTTTGGCCTTTTCCTCACTAGCCAGGCGGCCCAGGGTCATAATTACCGTTTTATCCTGTAGTTTATACCGGTCGATCAGATATTTGGGTTTGGGCCCTGGGCCGTATTTCATAATATCAATGGCGTTGGGAAGAATATCTATCTTGCCTTTATTCGTTTTAGACCAATTGGCAAAATTTTCTTTTGTTATCTGGCTGATTGATATATAACGGTCAGCCTTTGAAGCCAACAAATTAACGGTCCACCGGTCCGTTTTGGTCCAGGCATCAATTCCGTACAATATCTGCAACAACGGGGCCATTATCAATAGGTTGCACAGGCAGGCCAATGGCAATAGGTTTAGATGGGCGCAAACCACCAGGTCGAACTTATGGTCCTTAACTACCATGCCGAACAATGATTTTATATATTCGAACTTGCTCCCGCCCACCACATGATATTTCAGTTTTTTGGGCAAGCTCCCGTATTTCCCGGGGGCCTTTCTCGAAACCGCCACTACCTCATGGCAACCGGCATAAGAACAAAGGGCTGTTAAAAAGTCAATGTTATATTTTGAAATGCCTCCATATCCGCCAAAGGCATCGGTAGTAAGAAACAGCACTCTCATTTATTTTCGCATAAACATTCTATACATATAACTTTTTAGATCCGCGGATAAGTTTTTATCTTAAGCCATAACATGTCAATGGTTGAAAATAGAAATAAACAGCTATTGCTGTTTTATTTTCTGATTTACTTTTACAATTACCATAAGTTCATCCCCATCTGTTTCTGCAATTATTTGCTGATCCTTCCATTCGGATATTGCCTTTCCATTATAGGGCGAACTTTGAATATAATATGGCACATCAGCAAATAAATTTGCCAAATATTCTGGATTTAAATAATTGGGGTGCACCAAACCCCATAAGGAATGGAATGACTTAGGACTTATTTTACGAAATTCTTCGCTGCCATTTGGGAAAAAGGCTATAAAGACTCCATTCCGCTTCAATACTTTTCTGGCAATCTCAACAACTCGGGGAATCGAGGGGACATGCTCTAATACATGGGAACTATAAAAGATATCGTTCTCATTTGGAATAAGAGTTTCATCTACCTTGATGTCTAACCCCAGACGTTGAGCATAAGATGCCCTTCGGTTTGACATTTCATAGCCATTAACCAACATGCCTGCGGCTTTAAACTGAAATGATGTGTAGCCCCAACTCGCACCGTAATCAACTATTTTCTTTCCCTTAAGATCCGGGAAAATATTAGTTATTACCGAAAGATGGACTGTAGCATTTTTGGGGCTATCACAAAAATTATTAGCCATCCAATGATTGAGATGACTTATGTCTGGCAGTTTTGTAGTAATGCCATCATCTTGGGTATAATTGCTTTCATAGAATTTTTTCGCCCTTTGTGGGTTCTCAATGGGATGGCGATAATACAAATGGCAGTCCCTACATTCAATTAAACTTGTAAAAATATACTTTCTATCGATTATATTACCCGCACAAGATCCGCATGACGGGCAAGTTTTTTTTGATCTATAATTATGTGCCGCCCACAATAAATACAAAATTTTTTGAGTAATCATTTCGATCAATAACCTCCAAGCATAGATTGGTATATAATTAAATTCTTTCTATTTTTAGTACCTTTTCAATATGCAGATCCCAATCCCTCAGGCCCCTTGCCTTGCTACTGTTCGGTGTTTCACTCAGCAGCCAATCCCTGACCGGCACCGAAAACCCCGTTTTCTTTCTATGGAAAACCTCAGCGGGCAAAGATGATCTAACAGCCGATAACAAGTCAGCCTTATTTAATTGCCCCCGTAATAAAAACGGAACCAGCGACCGGAATAATTTTACATCTACCCAGGGCACCCTTATTTCTAAAGAATGAGTCATGCCGGCCCAATCCGAGTCCCTTAGTAATTGATTGCGCATATACCAGGTCATTTCCAGGGCCGTCAATTTTAAGCGGTGGCTTTTTAGCGAACGAACCGTCTCTTCCAGCCGTTCCAATAAATTCAATTCTTCCCAACCAACTTTAGCCTGTTCAATTCCCATCTTCCCGGGCAGCTCCCAAGGCATAAAAAGGCCTCTCCTTAACAGATAGGCCCCGCCATATGACCATCCGTATTCCGGCAGCCCGGCATATTTTGGGGAGGTAAAATAGTTCAACACCGGGGACAGCAGTTTGCGGATATTAACCGCCAGCAGCTTATGATTTTCCCAACCCTTGAAGTAATCAACCATCCTGGGGACCTGCCTATAGCTGGGATACCCGGCACAAAGTTCATCGCCCCCCAGTCCGGAGAGAGCCACCTTTAACCCCAGTTCGGATGCAATTTTGCTGACAAAGAAGGTATTAACGCCGTCAATGGACGGCTGGTCCATGGCGGAAAGTATTTTTTTCAACTGCCCGGAAAAATCTCCCCGCGAAACCCAGCGGGTGTTATGATCGGTCTTTAGTTTGGCCGCCGTCAATTCGGCTAAGGGAACTTCGTCGTTTTCCCGGCCTTTATATTCGGCAAACCCCAGAGTCACAGTTCTAAGATGGGCCGTTTGCTCCGATGCCAAAGCGGCAATTACGCTGGAATCAACCCCGGATGAGAGAAATACCCCCACCGGAACATCTGAAACCATATGGTGCTTGATGGAATCCCGGAGGGCGTCATGCAATTCGTCTTTATTCAATCTGTTATTATGGCCACCCGATATGGCTGCTTCGGTTTTAGCAAGTTCGCTGCCTATGTCAAAATGACGGATACTCTTTTCCCGGCCGGATCGTTCTATTAGTTTTGCACACCCGGCAGGCAAAGCCCTGATATTTTTGTATAAAGTATGCGGCTCGGGCACATATCCCAGCAAATAAAAACCTGCCCGCCCAGCCTGATCTTCGTCATGCGGCAGTGCGCCTCCCGCCAACAGAGCCTTTACTTGGGAGGCAAAACGGAAATACCCCCCCTGCCGGGAATAATACAGCGGCTTAATGCCGAAATGGTCCCGGGCTAAAAAAAGCTCCTTCTCCCGCTCATCCCAGATTGCCAGGGCAAACATTCCCCGCAAAGAATCCAGCATGCCGGCGCCTCTCTGGGCATAAAGAGCCAGTAAAGCTTCGGTGTCGCTGCTGCTGGTAAATTTTTGCCCTTGTGCAGCCAAGCCCTGGCGAAGTTCCCGGTAATTGTATATTTCCCCGTTGAAAACAATAGTATATCTTCCGTTGCCAAAGGACATCGGCTGGGATGCCTGGGGGCTCAGGTCTATGATGGAAAGGCGGCGATGGCCCAGGACCGCTTTGCGATCCGGCGAGATCCATAGTCCCGCTCCGTCCGGCCCCCGGACGGCCATCCTGTCCCGTATCCTCAGCAGCTCCTCCGAATCCACCGGCGGCCCTTCCCGGCCGATAGACACTATCCCGCAGATGCCGCACATTCTAAGCAGGTCGCCTTATCTGATTATGGAATCCTGTGGGATGGTATCTGAATTTCATCTCCGTAGCCTTTTAAAAACAGCGGCAATATCCCGGGACATTACCCGATATCCTTCCAATTGGCGAAGCCGGGCGATGGTCCCGGATTTTTTTATTTGCTCGCTGATCAAAAGAACTGACAAGCCGGTCGCCAGTGATAGAAAAAACACCACCATCAGGACTTTTCTCTTTACCGGGCCGCTTTTTACCGGCAACGGCTTGGCCATTTCAATGATGTCCAGCACCGGGGTGTCCCTGACCTCCTGAATCTTGGTGGTTTCGTATTCTTTGGTTAATAGCAGGTATAGTTCCTCGCTGACATTCATCTTCCTGACCAGTCTTTGCTGCCTTAGCATCAGCATGGGCGATTGGGTTACTTGGCGGTTTTCTTCCCGAAACAGCCTAAGGGCCTCTTCGTATTTTGCCAGAGAATCCCCGGTATCTTTCAGTCTTTTTTCAACAAATTCCCGGTTTGATTTAGCTTTGTTGTTACGGTACAGTTTATTGTAACTGTCGAGCTCCTCGACTATGGCGTTCATTAATTCTGCTGCTATCAACGGATCATTTACTTTCACGGAAATATCCAGGCTCTTGATTCGGGCATCTATACTGGTGGTCATGGCCCGGTTTAAAGCCAGATGAGTAAAATATTCTATCCGTGCCGGATCTTTTTCCTTCACCTTAAAAACCTCGCGGAGCTTTAGGGTGCGATTTTTCCCGTTGTGAAAATACTCCCGCTTGCCAAGCATCTCGGAAAGTACGCGGCTGCGGACTATCCGGGAGATCACCTGGGGGGAATTGATAATGCCATCGCCCGACGATGAGTACCCCAGCTCCGAAGCCAGGTTCATCAGGCCCGAAAAAGAGCTTTTTCCGGCGGGCGGCAGGATGGTAACCTGAGCAATATAGTAATTGGGCACAACCAGAAGAATAATCGCAGTAACAATCGTCACCGAAAACACGAATATCGTCAGTTTTTTCCAATTAGCCATAATAATACTGAAAGAATTGTATATTACCTCAAAATTAAAAATGCTTTCCTGATTTTCAGTAGCCATTAATATTAACTCCTGATATAGTTTGGATAGTCGGAAGTTGCGGCTTGCGGGTTATCGGTCACCCGGTCAGTTAATTTGTTTGATAGCCAAAATCATGACCGCCGTGGCCGATACAATTGCCGTTGTGTTTTGGATGACATCGCCCCACTTGATTCCCTCGGTTTCTTTCTTTTTAGGGACAACGATGGTGGCTCCGGGGGGAACCTTGGTAAGATTGAAGGTCCAAAGGAATTTTTTAGGTTTGACATTGCGGCCATTGGCCAGCCGCAGGGTGATCTTTCCCTTGTCGGCATCCTCGGTCAATCCCCCCACTTTCTCGAGATAATACCCTACGCTCTTTCCCGGCTCATGCAGGGTGCTGATGGGGAACAACACCTCTCCCCTTACTGCGATTGATGCCGGTTTCTCCGGAATATAAAGATAATCTCCGTCCTTTAACAAAATATCATCCAGCTTGCCTTTATTCTGCAGGGCTCTTTTCAGATCAACGTCTATCTGGCCGACCCCCTCCCTTACAAAGATCAAACCTTCGGGATAGGCGGTGGTCTTTAGGTCACCGGCCCTTTTTATCAGGCTGGTCATCCTTTCGTTTGTGGAATGAAGGGAATATTTTCCCGGAAAGGTAACCTTGCCTTCAATGGTAACATTGCGCTGCAGCTCCCAGTCCGGGTCCTGCTTAATAAAAACGATATCCCGGGGCTTCAATAAAAAGCTGTCGGTCTCAGCGGCATCAAGGTCGATTGAGAAGGTAAGCGTGGACTCGGGCCGGGAATAAAAAAGAATCCGGGAAATCTCGATCCGGAATTTATAGGCCGATTGTAAAACCCCTCCCGCCCTGTTGATCAGATCCCTTACCGTCATACCCCCTGCCAGTTCGTATAGCCCGGGAATAAGCACCGATCCGTCTATGGTGATAAAGTTATCGATGTTCTCTGGGACCTTATACATTCCGATCACGTCTTCATTGAATAATGCAAAATCGTTTTCGGATTGGACGATTTCGCCATACCTCACATCTATAATTTTAGCTGTGCCATCGGCGCCGGTACGGTTAACATGGATTATATCGGTGTAGGCATCGGGCCGGAGGCCTCCGGCAAGCGACAGAACAGTTTTAAGACCCTCCCCCTCGATCAGCTCATATATTCCTGGACGGCAAACGCCCTTGGGCAACGCTACTCTCTTTTTTATCAATGGAATGAATATTACATCCTCGCTCTGCAGCCTTATTTCGCTGGTGTTCTGTCCCTTCAATAAAAGCTGATAAAGATCCAAGGTGGCAATAACCTGGTTATTCCTGATAAGCTTGACCATCCGCAGGGAACCTTTGCGCGTAGGGCCTCCGGCATAATACAGCGCATTGAAAACCGTAGTCATGCTGTTTAGTACATATCCCCCTGGTTTTTGGGCTTCGCCCAATACAAAAACCTTTATTTTTTTCAGCTTACCCAGGGAAATATCAACAGAAATGGATCGGTTTTTTATGCCGGAGTAAACCCTGGCCAGGCGGTCGGAAATCTTAATTCTGGCATCATTCAGTGTATAACCGTTAAGTATAACAAGGCCAACATCCGGGATCGAGATTTTGCCCTCTCTGTCCACAACTGCAGTATAAATTACTTGGACCTGTCCCCACAAATTTATAATAATCTCGTCCCCTGGGCCGACGAGATAGTTGGGATCCACCGGGCCAAAATCGAGCGGTTCAAATGTCTGGGGTACGTTTTGAAAAATATTGTAACCAAAAGGGTTGGCTGCAAATATATCTTGTTTAGCAAGCTTCATCAACTCGTCTTTATTGCTGAAGATAATTTCATCCTCAAACGGAAGATAGCCAGTTGAGGCGGCTTTGGTCCAGCTCAGGTACTCTTTGGTTGGCTCATAGCTTTGATTGCCGTTTTTCTTTTTTTGCTCAATGGCGTTTAAAATTTCTTGATCGGTATAACCCGACCCCTTGGCCCTTTGAATGCCCTCTTCAATCGATACTCCGGATTTTTGCGCCTCTGACTCCAGCCCGGCATCCTTGGCAACTTTGACCGCGTCTTGCGCCAAAACCGGCAAAGTTCCTAAAACCAATAACAGAGTTAATATTATTTTTTTCATAATCCCCTTGATCCTTGTTTTATGGCTTTAAAATATTCTGCAACTTCATGTAGAGTATCATATTAAAACATCATGGTAGCATAAATATTTAGCAGAGTCAAGGGATTAAAAAATGTTACATTTATTAAAATATTCTATATTTTTAGGAATAAAATATAGTGCAAAAACGCTCTTTATCATTAAAATAAAGAGCGTGATGGCCTGTAACTTAATTCATTGTGTTTCTTCATGTTATGTTGTTGCGGTGTCTTTGCCACAAAACATATTGACTGATTCCAGCTATCAGCATCGCCAAACTTTCAGCCAGAGGCAGGGAAATTGTTCCCCATTTACTATACCCAAAAATAACGATAAAAACAGTCAAAACCGCCAAAATAATCTGAAATTTGCCGATAATCGACACCAAACCACGGGCATATATGAACATTCCAGTATAATAGCTGATACAGGAAAAGAATATCCAAGGAACATAATAAATATAATATATCTGAACTTTTTGATATTCAGGACCCCAAAATTTAATGACCACTGGAAGTAATATATATATTACTCCCAGCGATGACAGCCCTGCATACATAACTACTACCCAAAACCATTTTTTAAAAATTGTTTCAAGTTTTTCATCGTCTTTCCTGGATAATGCCGGAATATAGGCAAAGTACAGTATGAATATTACAATTACGTGGGCTCCGGCAAATTTTCCCGCTAAAAAATAATAGGTCAGGTCCTGGCTGATGCCGGCCGCAGCAAGATACATCACCCCGAACCAGTTGGAGATATATAAAGCAATCCCGGTAAGGGCTATGGGCAGGGATTTTTTAAGGATTTTTTTCAGTGCGTCAAAATCCGGCTGTTTTAGGCAGCCTATTAAGGAGCCCGTAAAAAAAGCCGCTGCTGCTATGGTGCTAAACAGCAGAACCACCGCCAGCTTCAGCGGGGTTGCCTGATGCTGCTGAATATATATAAGTCCTGCCAAAAGGGCAAGGAAGTTTATCAGATAAAGTAAGGAGGTCTTTCTATACTCCCCATTTGCCCGCCAGACCTGGGACAGGTTTTCATTTATCCCGATGCTGGCAACAAACCACAATAAAAAAAGAGCCATGGTTTTTATTTCTGATCCATACATTAAAAATGCGGCCAGAATGCAAACAATGGCTCCCGCCAAGGTGAACAGAATCCTCCCCGTGAAAAACGCCACCGTTGTTCTTCGGGGATCTTCCGCGATGGCTATCTCCCTGGCGGCGACATCATGGTTGATGAAATAGGCGATGGTGGTGGCCAGGCTTACCAGGGCCAGAGCCTGGGGTATGACGGCATAATCCTGTGGCAAAAGGCTCCGGGCCATTAACAGGTGTATAATGAATCCGGAAGCCATGGGCAAAACCACCGGGAAAAAGCTGTATAAGAACTGTTCCGCTCTATGTCTTGAAAGTGATGTCATTTTAAAGATAACTGCATAATTAAATCCGATATTTTTTCCAGCATATTCCCCAGGTTACATCTCTTTCGTGCTTTTATAGCACCATTGCTCGCAAGTCTGCTGCGAAGCGGTTTATCCGCCAATAACTTTTCGATGGCTGCGGCCAGTTGACAATAATCTCCCGGAATCACTATCAGTCCGTCCTCTCGGTCTTGGATGATCTCCTCAACTGCCCCCCCCCTGGCGGCTATCACCGGAACCCCCAGGGCCATGGCCTCAATAAGCACCCGGCCGAAAGGTTCCGGCTCCACTGAACAGTGGGCCAGAACATCCAACCGCTGCAACAGCGGATAGACGTTTTCCAAATGCCCGGTGAAGATCACCCGTTCTTGCAGGTTGTTGTTGGCAACAAAGTCTTTCAGTTCCCGCCTGAAATCCTTTTCATCAAAAAGAGCCTCGCCAATGATAAGGAATTTGGCCTGTGGCAATTTTTCGGCCAGAAGTTTGGCGGCTTGTAAAAAAACATCCTGCCCCTTCCACCGGGCAATTTGTCCCACCATCCCTACGATCGGACCGCCCCCTGAGTTTTCTATTAGACGACCTGTTTCGGCCGGAGATTCCTGAGTGGCTTTTTTTTGTATCGCCTCGGCATCGATGCCATTATAAATCACCGACACTTTTCGGTCGCCAAACTGTCTGCCCACCGCTTCGGAAACAGCCACTATCTTATCCGGGATAAATATCGATGCAAAGTGTATGGCTCTTTCGGGCCTTTTTTGTATCGGGATATCTCTCATGTGCCATATCACTTTAATCCCGGTCAGTCTTCCTGCCAGACCTCCTAGAATATGACTTTTAAGTGTATTGGTATATATTACATCGTATTTTCCCTTGCGCAGGATATTATATATCTCAATTACCGCCTTTATGGCGCTGCCCAAGCTTTGGATTATTTTAAACGGCTCTTTTTGAAAATCATTTTTATTAATATTTAATAATTTTTCCGGCAATGGTATTTCTATGTTTATTATCCCGATATCGGTTGTTCGCTTTGCAAGGCTGCTACCTTGAGTCGTTAAAAGGCAATAATCCATCGATCTATTTTTCAATCCCTGCAAAATATCCAACAGGCTGTATTCCGCCCCGCTCATAATGGGCGAGTGGTCGAAGAACAGTATTTTGATTTTTTTATTATCAGTCATTGCCGCTGTCTGCCAGTAGTTTGGCAGCTTCCTTTAGAACCATATCTACTGGAATATCCAAGCATCGGGACGGATAGCAATCGCATTTATATTTATTCGCGGGACGGTAACAGGGACTGCACTGGAGGCTATTCCTTATTACTCGAACATTTTGGGCTACGGGCGCGCAAATATTCGGATCGGTTGGCCCGAAAACAACCACCGTCGCCACGCCCAGAGCCGCGGCACAATGGGCCAATCCGCTGTCGTTGGAAAGAAATATCTGGCATTTGCTGATAAGGGCCAGGGTGGAATTCAAATCATTGTTTCCGACGAACCGAAGTCCTTTCGGACCGATTCCGGAGGCTACTTCATTTACCAGTCCGGCCTCCTCTGCCCCGCCGAAAATTATCAATTGGCAACCCCTGCTGGTTAGATCTTTTCCGATGGCAACAAATTTTTCGGGGAGCCATCTTTTCTGCCTGTTCCCGGCGCCCGGATGAAGCCCGATTATTTTATTTGAAAAGATATTACTGTTTTTAATGAATTCTTCGGCCTGTTTGTTATATTTAAGCGGTATCCCGATCCCGTACTCCACTTCGTTTGATTCTATTCCCAAAGGCTTTAAAAGGCTCAAATTCCTGTAAACATAATGCTTTTCTCCGGATTGGGCCGCGACTTTAGTATTGAATAATGGACTGCCGTATTGCCTGGCGCATATTCTTTTAACGGAGCCGCTTAAGAACGCCAGCATCCCCGATCGTATTTTAGGCGAAGGTGCCGTGCTTATCGTCGCCTGAGGATTATGTTCCCTTATTTTTTTAACTAAATTCAATTTGCCGAAGATTCCGCTAAAATTAGGATCATCCAGCGCCAGCTTAACGATATTATCCCTGCCCTCCAGCAGGTCCAGCATGACTCTTTTCTGGGCAAGAATAACTATAGCCGTCTTTGGCAGGAAACGGCCGACGGCATTGAGCATCGGCAGGGCCATAACCATATTTCCGATCCCTCCCCATATAAGGATCAGAATTCGGGAGGGGTTTTTATTACTTTCCATCATTATCTCCGGCCAGGTTCTGGTTGGCGGGAGTTTTTTCGCCGGTATATATCAGCGGCAGTCCGAACAGATGCATCCCGGAATAAAATAATATTCTCTCCAGTATAAATTTAGCCCAGGGAAATTTATAAAGCTTGGCTGTAAACCCGGCCAGATAATAAAATTTATGCCTGCCGATGAATCCTCCGGTCGCCAGTCTCTGCCTGATATTATCGGGAAATAGATACCTGCCGGCGAACCCTGCTCTCTCCAGCGCTTTCATCCAGGTTCTAATACCGTAGTGCTTTTCGATCACATCGTCCGGACCCTCAAGATGTCCGATATTTGTTTGAAATGCTTCGGCCAGACCCCGGACCGGCTCATTGGCGATCTCCAACCTTCCCAGTGATTTCATTGTTCTGAATATCTGACTCAGGCTTAAATCTAGGTTCCGGCTGTGGTGCAGGGCAGCTGAGGCGAAAGCCAGGCTGAATACCTCTGGGCGAAAAGGTAGATGGTTGACGTCGGCCAGCACCCGGTCAAAATAAATATCCTTATCAAAATGCTGACGACCCAGCTCCAGCTTGTTGTCGGCCGAGATGTCTATGGCCACCGGCCGGTATCCCCTGCCTGCCAAGCCCGCCGTGGTCCAGCAAGTGCCGGCTCCGATATCCAGCGCCCAGCCCTGTTCAGCATTCAGCCGCAAGAGAAGTTCATTAAAATTTATTACTGTATCATGTCGGTAATTGCTCTCCAGGTGCTCGCGCTGGGCTAGCTTTTGCGGAGAAATATCGTTTTTAACGAGAGATTCCTTCGATTTTTCATATACCCTCCGGGCTGCCCGAACCACAGAATCGGAATAAACCAGGCAATTTAGAATTCCGTCTTTTATTGAATAGGTCAGGCCGCATCTACGGCAGGTTACCGACCCTTGAGTTACCTCAAGATC
The DNA here is from genome assembly GCA_020053305.1 of Candidatus Edwardsiibacteriota bacterium. Lineage (GTDB taxonomy): Bacteria > Edwardsbacteria > AC1 > AC1 > EtOH8 > UBA2226. Next base: position 35,758 of record JAGVNJ010000067.1, read on the forward strand.
ATCTTTCTTCTTTATAATAAAATGGAGATCATCAGTCCCGCATCTGAGGCATTTTAATACTTCAATCAACGCCGACCTCATGAAACATCACTCCTTCTTAAGATCGAATGCTGGCCGGACGGACCGAACCAGGCCCAGCGCCACAGCCGGCCGCTTATCCAGGGTTCAATCCCGGTCCTGATATTTTTCCATCCCGAAACATCCGGCACCTGCCCGAACCTATGCTGCCACATCCGGCCCCATTTTTGCCTGAACATCATCCGGGAATGCTTCCAATGGAATTTCCAACACAGGGATACCCTGCCCCCGACATAGACGCCGGAGCGCCCGGCGAAATGATAGAATACGGCATCCTGACAGCGGATCATCTCCGGGACCGGGGCCAGCAAGGCGGCCCGGATAAAAAAATCCGGATCGGAGGCCGAGCCGGGGTTGAAGCGCTCGTCCAGCCCGGATAATTTTTCCCAGAGCCCGGCCGGGATCAGGAACGGATAGTTGATCCCCGGTTCGATCATTCCTTTCTGCTTTTGCGCCCTTTGCCAAGCCCTTTCAATGAAGCTTTCGCGCTTAAAATCCTCCGGACTATGTCCCATATCTATTTTTTCATGGCAGGGAGGGACCTCTATCAGGCCTGGCTCCCAAACCTTGCCGCTGACTATTCTGCCGGGGCTTGCCGTGGAGAGCAATGCTTCGTCCCAGCCCGGGGCCGGCACCATGTCGTCATTGCACAGGAACAGATATTCTCCCTCGGCCAGTCCGGCCGCCAGATTGGTGGCGGTGCAGAGGCCCTGTCGGCGCTGGGTCAGGCTGATGATGAGGGGGTATTGCTGTAGAAAGTCGACATGCTGCCGGTTGTATCCGTCCAGTCCGACGATGACCTGGCAGTGCCGGCTCTTTAAGTATTCCGGCAGACATAGCTGGAGGAATTCCAGATTTCTGAAGGAAGGAATGATTACTGATATCTTATATCTATAAGACATCTGCTTTTACGATCCTTTTTACCGCCTGTGGCCCGCAATTATAGAGCATGTCGATTATTGACAGGCCGGGCACGAAGTCCCCACACAACTGGGGGTAGGCCTGCGGATAATAGGTGACAAACCTTAGCTCTATCCCGGCCTCTTTGAATTTTTTTTCATCAAGATATTTTTTTCCGCCCGGACCGGAAAGATAGACCTGGGCCGACATTTTATTGCAGATATCTATCAGCAGTTCGCTGGACTTTGAATTTATATTCAGCTCGGATAGGTTTGTGAATTTCGGAATAACACCCAGATTTACTGCTATTGACTTTATCAATTCAATATTAAGCAGGGATAGTCTATCCCATTTATTTTTGTAAGCAGCATCATTCAGCCAAGAGCTTTCTCTGAAATACGGGGCCTTGGAGTAACATGATTCCAAGCTCCGTTGATGAGCCTTCTGCCATTCGGAATCATTATCAATATTTACTTCCGAGATGTTTTGAAAATAACGGCCTTTTTTGAACACCGGCACCGACAGCCATTGGGACTTGCCTCTGATGCCCTTGATCAAACAACGGGCGGTGTATGAGGTGCGTGAGTACTGGACGCTGTCCAGGAACACAAAAGCATCACAGCGGGCCATCTTATAGAAGTATCCGGCCCAGGGAAGATAGTTGGGTTGATGGGCGGCTAAGATCATAATATTTTACCGTATTACCCACCTAATTACCTCGAAAGCCTCGGCAAAGGCGGCCCCGATCTGGGTCCCGCGGGTCTTGGCCAGGGCCCGGATGAACTCCTCGTTGGCGTAGAATCGGTCCAGCTGCGATCTATAGCGCTTCAAAGCCCAGACCTTGGCCTGAATATGTTTTTCCTCCAGCAGTACGAAAGATTCGGTATTGAAGGTCTTGTTGTTCCAGGGGATCTCGTAGCCCAATATGGTCCGGTCCTTGAAGGCTCGGAAACCCTCCTGGGCGATGGTCAGATGATCCTGGTGGGTGTCGTTGAAGCAGGGCATCAGCACCAGGTCCGGCTCAATCCTATCCTTGAGGGCCACCATATCCTCCAACAGCGCCTGACGGTGCTCGGGAAAATCCCTGACGCTGTAATCATAGATGAACCGGTTCTTGTTGGCAATCCCCAGGCTGTCCATGGCGTCGTTCAGTTCGTTCTTAAGGGTGTCGGGATGGACGCCGGGCGGAAGGGATTTTTCGGCCGAGGAAAAGGCCGCATAGCAGACCTCGGCCCCCTGTTCCACAAGCCTGGCCATAAACCCGCCGCAGCCGAATTCCCCGTCATCGGTATGCGGCGCCAGCACCAGAATTTTTTTAAACATATATCGCTCCTGCAAAATATTAAACCTTCAATACCTGGTCAATGACGGATCGCCATTTATCAGCGCACCTGTCGATGGAGAGAGTTTCCTCCACCAGTTTAAATCCGTTATTGCGGTGGTCACCGTAGCCCGCAAAAAATTCTGCTTCTTTTTTCAGGGATTCATTCTGATCGGGATCGACCACCAGCCCGCAGCGGTACTTCTCGATCAGCCGGGCCACCCCCTCCACATGCGGAGTGCAGATCACCGGCATCCCCGCCGCCAGATATTCCCCCAGCTTGACCGACAGGCAGACCTTGGTATTTGCAACCTTCCTCTCCAGTATCAGCCCGGCATCGCCCAAGGCCAGCATCTCCTCCAGTTCCGGCCCTTCGGGATGATATATCCTGAAATCGTCCGGGCCCAGCCCTTCGTCAAGCAGGGCCTTTTCTATGGCCGGGCCGAAAGCGGGCGTTCCTGAAGCAACGACCAGAATGGCATCGGGCCTGACTTTTTTTAAACGCAACAGGTATTTTCCAACCAAGCCCCGGTCGCCAGGCGTGCCGAAGGAGCCCAGATGCAGCAGAACGAAACGATCCTCCAGCCCGTATTTGGCCTTGGTTTTTTCTTTATCCGGCGGTTTGATCTTGCCGGGGTCCACGCAGCAGGGGATGAATTCCACCCTGGCGCCTGGATCGATGCCCAAAACATGCTCCACGAAAGGCTGGGAGACGACCACACAGGCCCGGGAGAAAGCAATAATCTTTTTTTCCAGTTCTTTCCAGAATTGATAATCCGGGGAATTTACATCGTATCGGCCGGCATTTACCGACTCCTCGGGATACATCCCCCGCAGGTCGAATAGGTATGGGATCTTCAATATCTTCTTCGCCCACCAGGCCAGCAAGGCCGCCGGATAACTCCGGGCGATTATCAAGTCCGGCTTTAAAAACAATAGCTTCAGAACAAGCCCGGGAAGTGTCGCGGCAATGAATAATACCGTTTCATTTTTCTTTAGGTTGAACTGCCTGGGCAAAAAGGGATATGGCGTCAATGATGTCCGGTAAGTAATGCCCTTCATTAACAACCCGGATCGTAGGGCCTTGTTTCTGTTTCGGCTCTTGATATATTGCTTGAAAGAATTCCGTCGGCTCAAGTAGAAGCTGGCCGGTATCACCGACAGGAATGACACCTGCCACTGGCCGCTTGACAGATTCCGGGCTCTAACCAGGGGATCGAAGAACTGGGTCTCTATCAGGCGGGACCGGAACGGAGCCTCGATGGCGGTCAGGGCCAGCACCTTCCTCATCACAAAACCCTCATCCGGTAACAGTCCACGCAGATGGGAAAGAGATTTGCCTCCGCCAGCCTTTTGCGGAAATTCCTAAACTCCGGAGAATTCCAAGCCTCGGCCAGCGTTACCTGCCGAAGATCTCCGAAGCTCTGCCGGAAATGCTGGCAATGGATCAGCCGGCCCGAGGGGTCCACCCTGACGGTATCCAGGGCTCCGCAACTCAGCCGGTGTTTCTTTCTGATGCTGCCGTCCCGGATATCAGAGTAATTCGCCAGAAAACTTTCCGGACTGGTGCTGGTTCTCATGCCGCAGCTTTTCCCCAATGCCAGGCCGGATTTCAGGTCCTCCAACAATTGGCGGGTGTCCGTTTTGTATTCCAGCTCCGGTTTGGATGTGATACAGATGTTTTTTTCGTCAATGCCGGACAAACGGGCCGTCTCTTTTATATCGTCCTGGCTGTGGTTGACGATCAGCGAAAGATCTATCGATCTCACCTTCAGGTCGTCCAGCAGTTCTATCAGCTCCCCCAGCTTTTCCCGGTTGCTGTCCAGTATCAGAATGCTCACTGTAACCGGCAGCCCGGATTGCACCGCCAGCTCTATGCCCCGGCGGGCCCGGTTGAAAACATCCTTCCCGGGGCGTATCTGGTCGTCGACTCCGGCCACCCCTTCCAGCGAGGCCCCGAAATTCCTGATATGATCCTTATGATCGGACCAGGATTTGATCCTTGCCTCATCCAGCAGGGTGGAATTGGTCTGGACCGAAACTTCCAGGCCCAGCCCCACTGCCGCCTTCATCAGATCTTCCAGGTCGGTTCTGACAAACGGCTCGGAGCCGATGAACCCGATGGTCCGGAAATCATGCTGTTTTTTCAGGCCTTTTATGAATTCGACGGCGGCTCCGGTGTCCATCTCCGGGCAGGAGCCCTCGGTGTGATGCTGGCGGTGGCAGCACATGACGCACGACAGGTTGCAGCGCTGGGTGGGTTCGAACACCAGTCCCCTGGGCAGCGGTATTTTTCCGCCCTCCAGCGCCAGCTGTTGAAGGGCCTCCATCCGCTGTTTTTGCAGTTTCCGCCTGACGGCTCTCAGGGGAGGGGTGTTTTTTATCATATCAATCGGCGATCTCATTCAGGCCGCTTTCATGTTCGCTGATAAGGGTATATTCCCCGGCTTTCTCCGGGGAGATCGCCTGGGATCTTTTTCTGATGAACAGTCCGATGAATATCAGGGCCTGGATGGTGTAGGATATGCTGGAAGCGGCGGCGGCCCCCGAGATGCCGTATTTCGGGATCAGCCAGAAGTTAAGCGGGATATTGCACAGCAGTCCGGAGGCCTTGCCCCAGACCAGCACCTCGGGGGAGCCCATCTCGGCTATCAACGGCGCCTCCAAAAATTTGGGTATCGCCAGCATTACGGTTCCCGGCAGAAGCAAGATAAACGGCCAGGCGGCTCCGGCAAAGGGCTCCCCGTATAACAGCCGGATGGCGGGGCCGACCAAAAAGGCCGCAATCAAAGCCAGGCCGGAGGTGGCGGCCAAAGTCACCAGGGCCGCCTTTTTAACTATGTCCCGGGAAAGGCCGTCACGGGCCAGCCCCGAGAAGACCGGGGCGTAAAGCCCCCGGGGTATCATCCATAGCAACTCGGAGAGAAAGGCCGCCGTGGCATAGAGGCCCACCTGAACATTGTCTTTCCATAAAAGGATCAGAAATATATCCGCCCGGTAATGCAGAAACCCCAGGATCTCACCGGCGAAGACCTTCATCCCGAACTTGAAAAAATCCGCGATCTGTCTTACTGACAATGCGGCCGATTTTGGCCTTAGATAAACCCACAGGGCGCCGGCCGAGATGATAAACGCCGCCCAGTTCAGGATCACCGAGGCCAGGATCACCGCCTGAAGCTTGTTGCCCAGCAGGATCAGGAAAATCACTAATATCAAAAGCCGGAATATTTGAAAGCCCGTCCGCCACCAGTTGTAGCCCCGGAGCAGGCCCAGACCCAAAAATATCTCCGGCAGGAAGGTCAGCCATAGGCCGGGAGGGATCAGGCTCAGGATCACGAAGCGATTGAAACCGCCCCAGGCCTCGGCCGGCAGTCTAACCGCCGCCCCGGTGATGATCATGGCCAGGCCGCCCAAGATCAGGCTGGCCAGCAGCAGGAATAGAACCACCGATTCGGGCTGATATTTTTTCCTGGCCAGCTGGTAGGCCCCCGAGGTCCCCAGCCCCAGTTCGGCGAACACCACCGCCGTCTGGGGGATCAACAGGCAGGAGACGAATATCCCCTTGAGCTCCGGGCCCAGGGTTCGGTTTATCAGGACGCTGGCAAACATCCCTATGGCCAGCACCCCCAGGTGGCTGATCAGGGTATCCAGGCTTTGGCTAAGAAGTTTTTTCATATCAAAACGACGGGGATAGATATTCTCACCCCCGTCGCATTGGTCTCCCGATATTCAAATTTTCAGCTGCCCATCTTCTGGTTGAGGTCCAGCTCCTCTTTACGGCGGGCCTCTATCCGCTCGGCTATCTCCTGCTCTTCCTTCTGCCGTTTTTCGATGCGGCGGTCCAGATCTACCACCTTTTTCCGGATCAATTCTATCTTCTGGGCCAGCTTGACCTCCTCCTGCTTGTGGCCCGAGATCTTGGCGGCCAGTTCTTTCTCCTCGCTGGTCAGGGCGGCCTGGCGTTCCAGGGGATTGGCCTCCAGTATCTTCTTGCGCTTCTCGATATGGTCGGCCTGCTCCGCAGCCTCTTTCTTCAGGGCCTCCAGCTTATAAGTCTCCTCGAACTGCTGTTTCTTCATCTCCTCGATCTGCTGCTCCATGGCCCCCTGCTGGCTTTGCATCTGTTCGGCCTGGGCCAGCTGCTGCTTGGCGGCCGCCAGCTTGGCCGATACGGATGATTCCTCGGCCTTGAGGGCGCTCAGCTTGGCGTCGCTCACCGCCGCCCCGCCGGGCCCGGCCGTGAGGCCGGCCAGTTCTTTGGATTTACCGGAGATCAGCGCCACCGGCGCGGCGATGCCTATTATCATGGCTATCAGGCCGATGATCATCAGCAGGTTTTTGCTGCCCCCGCCGCCGCCCTTGGCCATCGGGGTCTCCACGGTCATCCGCAGGCCGCCGATGATGGTCTTCATGGAGATTATCGGGGTGGCCACCCAGACGCTGCCAGCCGAGAGTTCATTGACGGTGAATTTCTCTCCGGCGTCCGGCTTCATCCCGGACGGGACCTTGTAGGTTTTTTCTATCTCGTCCTCCTTGGCGGAGTACACTACCATCCGCTTGTCGTCCAACACCCAGATGTCCTTGATCTCGGGAAAATCGGCCTTGATGTCCTTGACCACCTTGTCCAGGAAGAACTGGCGCTCCATGGCGTCCTCGTAATCCAGGATCCCCCTGGCCGACAGCCGGGCCACGGATTTAGCCAGCACTTCAAGCTGTTTGTCCCGCTGCTCGCTCACGGCTACGGTATCCGAGCCCGGCCAGGCGGCCACCGACATTCCGGTGACGCCGCCTACCGTCAAAACCGCGACCACCGCCAGAGTGATCATCAAGCCATTCAAATTAACAGCTTTTTTATCCGCCATAGCCCCTCCATATAAACCATTATTAGACTATATATTTACCATATTTTCCACTATGTTGTCAATGGCTTTTTAAGAAATATTTTAAGTTTGCTCCTTAACACCAGTTCCAGCATCAGGAAGAGCCCTGTCAGGAGCAATAAGATATCGTTCAATCCCCTTTGGCCGGCCGGAACTTTTTCGGAGGATATCCGACGGCTCCATTGGTTTTTTCCCATAATCCTGGCCAGTTCGTCATCCTCAAGCAGCGTTAAGTCGGATTCGTCAGGGGGGATATTCACAGCCAGTGTTTGGCTTGATTTGTTTTTTAGCGCCGAATAAAATCCGGCTTTCTCCAGCGGCCATTTGATCCCTCCCCGGCCGTCCGGAAGGCCGGAAACCTTTTTGCCGTCCGGGGCGGTTAACTGGGAGATATCGGCGGCGGATAGAAATTGGCCGGTGAGATAGCCGGAATCAGATGATCTCAGCAGTCCCTGGCAGGTCTGGTTCAACAGGGCCAAAAAGGCCGGATGAAAGCCGATATCGGTCATGCCGGGCTCGGTCCCGAACAGCCAGAGAAAAGCTTTGCCCGATCCTTGTTCGATCATCATCAAGCCCGGGAACTTGCGTCCGATGGTAAGCAGGACAAGCTGCTTGGTCTGCACCCGCCAGTGTTTGTAGATCGAGATGTGCCTCAGGTCCCGGGAGCTTATGTCCTGAAAATATTCTCTTGGCCCAAGATCAAGCGCTTTCGGCAGAGAATCCTCCGATATTCCGGCTATCCGCAGATCCGGCGATAGATTTGATAACAGATTATTGTAATCACTGATCACCGCTTTTTCCGGCGGGATGAGCAACAGTCCCGCCCCGTTCCTTACCGCTTCCAGGAGGCCGCTATTGAGGCCTGATAGCGAGCGCCCCGCTACGACAGTTATATCCGAAGCGGCGATGTCCTGCAGGCTTGGATTATTTTCGGTCTTCAAACGGTATCCGGCAGCCGACAATGCCTTAAAGGCTTGTTTCAAAATATCGCTGCCCTCGGTTATCAGCAGAACATCGATGCTGTCGTTGGTGTTGAAAGGAAGGTAATACCTGTCGTCCAGCGGCATATCATCCGGCGAGCATTCCAGATAGGTTTGCCCCTGTCCGTCCCAGCCCAGGCCGGCCGAAAAATATCCGGCGGAATCGGGTTTGATCCGGGCTTGATAGCCCATCCGGCCATCCTTGACCAGGCTCAGGCTCTGCTCCAGACCCGGTGCGCTCTTCCCCTCGATGATCAGTCTTTTTTTAAGAGAGTAGAATTTCACCTTGCGCCATTCCAAATTTTTGCCCGTCATTTCCCTGCCGGAGGACACCAGGTTCAGGTGGGCCTTTGACTTAAGGGCTGGCAGAGGCGAGCCATTATCGCCAAAACAATTTCCCCGAAGATCGGAAAAAATCATTATTGATGCACCGGTCCGTCCGGCATTTGCCAGAAGGACATCGGCCTTTAGAATAGCCCCGGCCAAATCGGTCCCCAGCTCGGTCTGTTCGATGGATCTTACCTGCCTGGCCGCTTCGGCTGGATCCGCCAAGCCGCATAAAATTTTATTCCCCTGCGAGCCGCAGATCACCGCCACCCGGCTGTCAGGGCTTAAGGTGGAACATAGATTGAAAGCCGAGGATCTGGCCTGTGATAAATCACTGCTGTCTCTTTCGATCGCCGACATGCTGGCCGAATTGTCAATGACCAGGACTAAGGTCATCTCCCGCGGCGCCATCCAAGACGGCAGAGTAGCATTTAGCGACGGTCCGGCCATCAACAGGACCAGCAGCAGCAGGATGATGGTTCGGACCAGCAGCAGCAGCCATTCCTGCAGCCGGCTTCTTTTCCAGGTTTTGGTATGGGTGGATCTCAAAAGAATGATGCTGGGAAAGGGGACCACCCTGGCCTTGTTGTGCCGGAGCAGATGGATCACCAGCGGCAGGGCGGCCAAAGGCAGAAAGAAAAGTGCGGCGGGATTTTGGAAGGAGATAAAATTCATATTATTTTTGATCGTTCATTTTTTAGATGCGGGTGCTTCGGCATAAAGATATCACTATGAGCCTACAAAGGCCGCTCCAGCGGCCTTGATGATAGACCAGTCCGCCTGAGGCGGATCATTTATGGCATCGCGGCAATTATTATATTGCTCCGCTTGCTTGCCACTGAGGGTTCTTACGGAATAGCATCGTTTCCCACATATACTACTTGGAGCAGTTATTAGCAGACCGAGGCAAAGGCCGTGAACGGCCTAAGGCTGGTACAATACGTGCTCTTAACCCAGCCCTTCCACCTTCGCTTAAGCTGCGGCGGACAAGTAAGGGCTGGGTTAAGGACACCCTTTGAAGGCAATCAAGGCCATTCCTTGTGCTGAGCTTGTCGAAGCAATGGCCTTACCCGTGGTGAGCTTGTCGAACCAGGTCTTCTATTGTATGCTCCGAGCAATAAAGGAGAAGCGCTGGAATGCGGTCCACTAAAATCCTTTGTGTTCCTTCCGGCAAGGCTAAGCATGCATTGTGCGCTTTGTGGTAAAAAACCTGAATGCCCAGATAACTTCAAGCAACCATAATTGTATCAGCATTCCCGGATCTTTCCGCTCCAGAAGTGGTCCAGCGGGCCGAAGCCGTGGCCGATGCCGACCGAATTTTTTATGCAGCCGGTGACATACTTTTTGGCCTCGGCGATGGCCTGCTCCAGCTTCAACCCGCGGGCCAGGCAGGCGGTGATGGCCGCCGAATAGGTGCAGCCGGTGCCGTGGGTGTTGGAGGTGTCGATCCTTTCGCTCTCGTAGGTTTTAAAAGCCCGGCCGTCGAAATACAGATCGGTGGCCCGGCCCGGCAGGTGGCCGCCCTTGATCAACACGGCCCTGGGGCCCAGCATCGAGATCTTCAGGGCCGCCTCCTTCATCTGATCCAAGCTTTCGATCTTCTTCATCTTGGCCAGACGCTGGGCCTCATCGATGTTGGGCGTCAGAAGATTGGCCAGCGGCAGCAGGCAGGTGATCAGCGCCTCCTCGGCTTCGGCCTTCAGCAGGGCGTGGCCGCCCTTGGCCACCATCACCGGGTCCACCACCAGCGGCGATATCTTGTATTTCTTGATCTCGTGGGACACCTGTTCGATTATCTGGCTGTTGTAGAGCATTCCGGTCTTGGCCGCCTGGCAGCCGATGTCCTTCATCAGCACGAACAGCTGCTTGGCGATGAACTTGGGGGTCTGCTCGGCCACTCCGAAGACGCCCTGGGTGTTCTGGGCGGTCAGGGCGGTGATGACGTTGATGCCGTAGACTCCGAAGGCGGCGAAGGTTTTGAGATCGGCCTGGATGCCGGCCCCGCTGCCGGAGTCGGAACCGGCGATGGTGAGAGCCACTTTCATTTCTTGTTGAGCCCTTTCAGTTCGGGAATTTTGGTTAAGATGTCGGTGAAGCCGTGGGCGATGTGTTCCGCCTGGTGGGCGTCGCTGCCCAGGGTCAGCCTGGCGCCGCCCATTTTGAGATACTCCATCACCGCCGGCAGCCCGGGATAACTCTCCTGGGGATCGTGCCGCAGGCCCGAGGTGTTGATCTCCACCATCAGGTCGCGCTGCACCGCCCGCTCCAGTATCTTCTTGATGGGCTTTTGATATTTCTGCCAGGACATGGCGCCGTAATGTTTGAAGCCGTATTTCTTGCACAGGTCCAGATGCCCCAGGCAGTCGAACAGCCGGCTGTCGGCCAGCTTCAGCGCCTCCTGGAAATACGCCCCGTAGGCCTGCTCCTCCTCCATCCGCCCGAAGTATTTTTTGGCCAGCTCGGGCCAGGAGACATCGTCGGTCCCCACCATGTGCACCGAGCCCATCACGAAGTCGAACTTGTAGGAGTTGATGAATTTTTCGATCTGGTCGCGGTACTGCGGCTGATAGGTGATCTCCACCCCCTTGTAGATCTTGAGATGCCTGCCGGCCATCACCCGGCAGTCGGCCAGGCTGGACTCGATGGCCCTGTCGTCGTAGACCCCGTAGCCCTGGTCGGTGGGATCGAAATCCACGTGCTCGGTGAAGACCAGCGCCTTAAGGCCCAGCTCCATGGCCCGGCGGCAGGCCGCGGCCGGCTCCATTTTGGAGTCGCAGGAATGCTTGGTGTGCAGGTGAGTGTCTATGTCGCCGATCTGGTATTTTAATATTTCGGGGTTCACTTATTCCCCGCAATATTGGGCTTTTTTCCGATATTGAAAATCAGTCCCAGGTTGAACAAAAAAGGCTGAAAAAACATTTCTAAATCAACTTGCCCTGAAGGCAGTGAAAATCCCACTTGGGCAAAAAGTTTAACGTGCTCGTAACCCAGGCGGGTGGTAAGTACTGGCTCGATGAAAAACCCGTCCACATTGTGATCCAGCAATAGTTCCCCACTTTGGATACGGTAAAAATTAACATAGCAGGTCCTAAGGCTCAAGGCGGCGTCAAAGTTGTCGGAGGTAGTGCCTATGCTGGGCTGAATGAAAAAACGCCGGTAGCTGCCGGTGGCAATTAAATCTTGGGGTCCAAACAAGTCGTAGGTGTTCGATGTCGAAGTACCCTGGCCGTAGCCGCCGTAGGTTTCGAATCGGCCATTTTTGCTTAAAGCTGTGTAATAGCCGACTCCGCCTTCTAAGAAACTCCGCTTGGTGTTGTCGATGACGGTGTAATCAGTATTACTGGATTCCGTACCGAAGGTGCCCTTGTAAAACGAATAGTTGGCCATCAGACCCAGATTGCCGGTCAAAGCATAGCTGGTTTGAAAGTCTGTACCGCTCGTCCCGGCAGAAAACGAACCATGGAACTCGGCTTGGTTGCCGAGGAGCGGCACGTTGACCGCATTTGGGATGTAGGCCGGAGCGCAGCCGATCAAAACTGTCATCAGCGCCAAAGAAACGACTACAGCTACGTTCCTCATTTCTTGCTCCTTTCTGTAGTATGACTTTTGTTTCATTTTCGTTTCTCTTTTAAAATATTTTTCACACCTTCAACCCGGCGGCGGTCATGTCCTCGTCGCTGACGGCCTTCATCCCCAGCCACAGGTAGGAGGCGGCCATCAGGTAGTACAGAATGAAGAAATACGGAAAATCAATCCCGCTCAGGCTGAGCAGGGCATCCAGAACCATCCCCAGCGACAGCGCCCGGATGGACAGTTTGTAGATATCGCCGAAGGGCATGTTCATCCGCATGATGGCCTTGAAGTTCATGCCCAGCCCGGCAATGAACAGCGCGCTGAGCAATTTCCCTCCCAGGTAGATGATCATCCAGAAGGCCGCCATGAAAAAGCCCAGCATCCCCCGGTTCGCCAGGGCGGCCAGGAGCTCCGTCTTGTCCACTTTCAGGTTGCCGTAATCCTTGAAAAACAGATCCCGCTTCTGCCCCTCGCCTCCGCTGACCACCACCCGGTCGGCATACAGCAGAACGCCCCGGGGGTAGCCTGCCAGCAGGCTGTCGTTAAAGCCGGGCTTGGCTCCGATGACCAGAATGAGATCGCCCTCCTTGCGGTAGACCGCGGTGGTCTCCGGGCTGGTGGCGAACACCCCCTTGGCCAGGACGAAATCCGGGGCCTGGCTGGTCAGCCAATTGGCCAGATCATCGGCATCGTTGTTGAAGGTCCTCCAGGGCCGGATGAAGCTTATGGACCCGAACACCAGGCTTAAAAAAAGCAAGTAACCAAGGGTCCGCAAAAAACCCTGCCGGCGGAAAAAGCCGTAAGCTTTGAAATTGGTAAGGCTGTTGATCAGCTCGCCGAATAATTGCATGATATTCCCGAAGTTGAATTTGAAGGCTTATTCTATCAGAAATCCCCCGGTTTGGCAATTGGCATCCTCCGTCGGCTACTTCCATTTTGCCAACCGACAAATATTATCTGCCCCCCCCCAACATCTCCAGCACCCGAGGATCCTCCTTAAGGCCGTTCCTCACCGCGGTATGATAGTACTCTAAAGCCCGTTCCCGGTCGCCTATGGAATAATACAGAAAGGACAGGTGATACAGGTTCTTGCTGTCATCCGGTGAGATCTGGTGGGCCTGAAGCAGATATCTCTCGGCTTTGACCCAGTCGCCTTTTTTCAGGTAGAGATATCCCAGGTTATCGGCCCCCTCGGCCTTGTCCAGCCCCAGTTCGACGGCTTTCAGAAATTCGGATTCGGCCAGATCGGGCCGGCCGGCGTTGAGATAGACCAGCCCCAGGGTGTTGCGCATCCCGGCGTTGCCGGGATATTTGTCCAGCAAATCAAGGGCCAGCTTCTCGGCTTTCTGGTATTCCCCCTTATTGAGATAGAGCAGGCAGAGATCGTTGTAGGCGGTGTAATGTTCGGGATTGAGCCCGAAGGCAATGATGAATTCCTTTTCGGCCAGATCCGCTTTCCCCAGATTGGCGTAACTGCGGCCCAGGATGGTATGGGCCACATAGGAATGAGGGGAGACCTCAGTGGTCTTTTTCCAGTGGGCCAGGCCGCTCCGGAAACTGCGGCTGTAGGACAGGTTGATCCCGGCAAAGAAAATGAAGATCAATATCATGATGATGCCGACTACTGGGACCGGCATCCGCTTCAGCTTATCTGGATCCAGCTGCAGCAAACTGACGGCAAAGCCGGCCAGCGGCAGGTACAGCCGGTGCTCGGCAAAGTTGGCGTAGGTGGTATTCCCCAAAAACGTAGGAGCCAGAAACAACAGAAACCAAAATATTCCGAACAAAAACAGCTTTTTGTTTTTTACCTTTAGGTAGAATATCAAGGCCAGCAGAAAGGCCAGCCCGGCTATCCCGTAAGCCACCGGCAGGTCGGCCGGAATGGGGTCGCCGGAAAGGTTTATCGGGAAGAATATCTTGCCGATATAGCTTAAGAATCCGACCAGGCTTTCCCTAACGGTGTTCATCCTGGCGTTGGTCATGCCGGAAGATTCGCTCAGGGCCGATGCCCTTAGCAGCAGATAGGCCCCAACTGCCGTTACCCAGCCCACTATCGAAAGAAAGAATTTTTTATCGAATACCTTTTCGCTCTTATCCCACTGCAGGAATAAATAAAAGATAAGCAGGACCGGCAATAAAACGGCGGTCTCCTTGGTCAGCAGGGCCAGGGAAAAGGAAAGGATATGCAGCAGTCCCCACAGAATGCGCCCTCCCCGCCGGTAATTCAAAAAGCAAAGGGTTGACAGCAGCACAAATACCGTCAGCAGGGAATCGTTGCGGCCCGGTATCCAGGCCACCGCCTGGATCAGCACCGGATGGATGGCAAACAACAGCGCGGCTACCAGGGCTGCAGTTTTCTCCGTTTTCATGGTTTTAAGGAACAGGTACAGCAGACAGCAGGCCAGCAGATGGATCAGGATATTTCCCAGATGAAAGATGAACGGCCGGGTGCCGCCGATAAGAGTATCGGCCATGAACGACAGGGTCAGCGCCGGCCGGTAGTAGATCCCACGGTTCCCCCATACCACATCGGTGGCGAAGGCCTTCAAAATGTTGGCCGGGTCCTTCAGAAAACGGGCCTTCTCCACCAGCAGCTCCACATCATCGTGGCTGCTGAAATCGTAAAAAATCGTCTGGCCGTAGATGGCAATGACCAGCAGGGATATCAGCAGGTAAGGAAAGAAATGATGTTGGTATATCTTATTCATTGCTGCCTTGGCGTTGCATCTTTAGATTATTTTCCATGAACTGGTTCCGGGGACAGCCCCGATCCAGCGCTTTTTGATACTGACTCCGGGCTTGGTCTGTTTCCCCAACAACCAGGTACAGCTGGGCCAGATGCAGGTTTATCATCGGATCCCGGGGAGAAATTTCCAGTGCTTTTATCAGTTGAATCAAAGCTTCATCATATTTTTTTGATTGGGTGAGTACAAGGCCCAGGTTATGGCGCGCCCCGGCGTTGTTGCCGTCTATGGCCAGCGCCTGCCGGAGGAAGATCTCCGCCGAATCCGGCACTCCCAACTGCAGGTACAGAACGCCCAAGTTGACCATCGGGTCGGCCCGCTGCGGCTCAAGCTCAATGGCTTTGAGAAGTTCGTTTCGGGCTTCGGACAATAGCCCTCGGTTGAAATATACCAGCGCCAGGTTATTATGAACATTGGCGAATTTGGGATCTATCTCCAGCACCTTTTTGAATTCCATCTCGGCCGAACGCAGATCGCCTATTTCCAGATAAAGAAGAGCCAGGTCATTGTGGGCCGAAATCCCGCTTTCTAGATCTAATGATCTGATATATTCCCGGCGGGCCTCCTCCATCCGGCCGGATTTAAAATGCATCCGTCCCAGCATCTGGTGGGCCAGAGCAGAGCGGGGGGAGGTTTTGACGGCATTGCTCCAGAAGCGGTTGCCGTCGGAAAAGACTCCAATATGATTGAAGGTCATGGCCCCGAAAGAAAGGATAACGACTGCCCCGAACGCGGTCATCCCTTTATCCGGAATATTTCTGAGGAGATTGCTTTCCGCCAGGATCAATATGATGCCCAGCATCGGCAGATACAACCGGTGTTCCAGAAAATTGATGGAGCTGGATACCGGAATGAAGGTGGGCAATAGAAAAAGAACGAACCAGAAAGCCCCGAAAATAAAATTCTTTTTATTGCTGATGCCTCTCAACCAGACGATCATTACCAGCAAGGCCAGCCCGGCCATTCCGTAGAGCAGATTAATGTCCCCGGAAAGCGGAAGCACCGACAGGTTGAACGGCAGGAATATCTTTCCGATATATGAAAGCAAGCCGGCGACGACATCCGCCGCACCCGCATATTGACGGGAGGAATAGGCCCGTTCCATCCCCAGGGCCAGTGCTCGCAAGAAAAGCCACGCAATTGTGATGGCCGCCCAGCCGGGCGCCAATGCTTTCCAGGATCCTTTGAATTTCCCTTTTAAAACCAGATACGGCAGAAACAGCATCGGAACAAAAACCGCCGCCTCCTTGGTGAACAGGGCCGCCAGCCAAGCCGCAAAATGCATTGCCAGCCAGGTCTTGCTTCGCTGGCCGGAATATTTTATCAGGGCGATAAAGGCCGACAGGATAAAGATCGCCAGCAGCACATCGTTGCGGCCCGGTATCCAGCCTACGGCTTGGGATAGGGCCGGGTGCACCGCAAATAATCCGGCAAAGATAAAGGATAGTCCTTTGCGATAGTTCAGGGCATTCAGGCAGACGAACAACAACCAGCAGGCCGCGATATGCAACAAGATATTGCTTAGGTGATAGATGAAGGGCTTCTCTCCGCCCAAGGCATGGTCCAGCATGAATGACAGGCTTAAAAGCGGGCGATAGTAGGTCCCGGGGCTCTTCCAGTAGACATCGGTCTTGAAGGCTTTGATAGCATTGGAAAAATTGCCGATATTCTCCCGGTTCTCCCGGATGAGATGAACGTCATCCAGCGAGGTAAACCCGAAGCCCAGCGTCTTGGCATACAGGGCCAATACCGCCAGGGCCAGCCACAAGTATGGGGCCGGCCCGGTCAGGAATATTTTTTTTATCTTTTCCAATTTCTGACGCTGAACTGATATTTCAGGAGCGGATCAAATTCAATAATTCGGCGGATTTATCCTCCAGCAGGGCTTTTGAATTGGCCTCCACGTTAAGCCTCAGCAGCGGCTCGGTGTTGGAGGGCCGGATATTGGCCCACCAGTCCTTGTAGGAGACCGTCAGTCCGTCCAGGTGATCCAGCTCGGCTCCCTTGTTTTTATAGATGCTCTCCAGCTCGGCCAGCTTGGCCGGGATGTCCTCCACCTGGCTGTTGGTCTCGTTGATCCGGTGATAGGGGTCGATCTCGGCCACCAGCTCCGACAGCGGCTGGCCCTCCTCGGAGATCAGCTGCCAGCATACCAGGAAGGCTATCAGCCCGGAGTCGGCGAACCAGAAATCACGGAAGTAAAAGTGCCCGGAATGCTCGCCGCCGAAGATGGCGTTCTCCTGGCGCATCAGCGGCTTGATCAGAGCGTGGCCCACCCGGCTGCGGATGGATTTGCCGCCGGCCCTGGCCACCGTCTCCGGCACGCAGCGGGAGCAGATGGCATTGTACAGCACGGTGGAGCCGGGCTTCTTCTTGAGCAGCATCTTGGACACCAATCCGGCGATGTCCGACCCGCCCAGGGCCCGCCCCTTCTCGTCTATCAGGAACATCCGGTCGGCGTCGCCGTCGAAGGCCGCGCCGAAGTCGCACTTCTCGGCCACCACCTTGGCCTGCAGGGCCGCGATATTCTCCGGCTCGATGGGGCTGGCCGGGTGGTTGGGAAAGCTGCCGTCCAGTTCGAAGAACAGCGGGATCAGTTCGCCCGGCAGCTTGGCGAACAGCGGGGGCACGGTCTGCCCGGCCATGCCGTTGCCGGCGTCCACCGCGATCCTGTAGGGCTTGATCTTGGCGGGATCGATAAAAGTCAGGCAGTGGTTGATGTAGGCCTCGCTTACATCCCTGGCGGCGATGGAGCCTTTGACGGCGTTATCTTTCAGCTGGCCCTGATTGATCAGGTCCCGCATCTGGCTTAAGCCCTCGTCGCCGGAGAGCGGGATGGCGTCCTTTTTGCAGATCTTCAGGCCGTTATATTCCTTGGGATTGTGGCTGGCGGTGATCATTACCCCGGCCTGGTAGCCGTATTTGCCCACCGCAAAATACAGCCCGTCGGTGGAGACTTTGCCCAGGTCCACCACATTGGCCCCCTGGGCGGTGATGCCATCGGCCAGGGCCGCAAAAACGGCATCGGACGAAGTGCGCATATCGCGGCCCACCGCTACCTCCTGGCATTCCAGGTGATCCACCAGGGCCCGGCCTATTTCACGGGCCTGGTTTTCGTCCCACTCGGTGGGAAATATTCCGCGGATATCGTAGGCCTTGAAAATTTTCGGATTGACCGCCATAGCAAGCTCCTTAGATTATATTTGATTTTTATTTTATGATTATCATTTTCTTGGTTAAAACGTTTCCTCCGTTTGCCAAGCGATAGAAATACACCCCGTTGGCCACCGCCCGGCCATTGTCATCCCGGCCATCCCAGGTAACGGACCCATCCATGACATCCCTCTCCAAATGCCTTTGGAGAGGGGCCGGGGGTGAGGTCGTTATTTCTATCAATGTTCTCACCTATTGCCCGGCAATGTTATAAACTGCAAGCTTGACCGGCCCATCCCCTGTCAACTGACACCTGATTACTGTTGACTGATTAAGTTTAGAATAGCCGGCTGGTAATGTCAAGGAATAATTGATGTCCCGGATTTCAATTATCTTCTTGACTTTTAGTTCAAAATACTTGAAAATTCATCTCATGCGATTCAGGCTTATCATATTGTCCTATTGTCTGTTTTTTATTCTGTCTCCGGGGTATTGTCAGGAGCCGCCCCCCCCCGGCAATGATGACGAATTCAGGCCTTTCACCATTCTGGCCCCCCTGCCGGATTCGGTGATCCCAGCCGGGGAGCCTTTGGAGATCTCCCTGTTGCTGGAGGAAGCCGCCGGCATGGACATCCACTTGCTGCTGGACGGCGTTGATATCACCGGGCAAGCCCAAGCGACTAAGGACTATCTTTTCTATCTTTCCCCGGAGCCGCCGGAGCCCGGCCCCCACCGGATAACCGTATTGTTCACCAGCCTGTCCGATACCGTGTTCAATAATACCTGGGGCTTCAAGGCAGCTGCTTTGGATACCGCAATTTCCGGGCCGATCAAGATACCACTTGATATCTCCCTTACCGCCGGAATGTTCTATTCGCAATGCGACCGTGATACCACCAGGTTGGGCCTTAGCTACCCTATAGGCTGGCATCCCTCGGGCGATGTGAACTTCTCGGGACAGCTGGACGGCGGTTTTTTCAATTCGTATCTATCTTACGATCCGGCCTACGACAAACATCTTCACGGACTGCTGCAGTTCGAGAATTCCTCCTTCGGACTGTCCGCCGGAGAGTTCTACCCCGAGCTGTCAACCCTGGTATTCTCCGGAACATCCCCCCTGGGGCTGCTGGCCACCTGGCAGGATAAAAAGACCCGGATCTTGGGCACCGCCTGCCGCACCCAGCCGGCCGACACCCTGTTTCAGACCTATGCCCAGTACCTCTACGGCGGCCGCATAAAAAGATCCCTGGCCGACAGTCTCTGGCTGTCCGGGGGATACCTTTACGGATATGACCAGCCGGGCTCCCTGCCTGATTCGGTGCGCTTTCGGTCATCCACCTACATTTATAATGACACCCTGACCGGCTTCTCCGATACCCTGATAACAGTGGACACCCTGTTATCGGGAAAGAACCGCCTCTGCTGGTTCTCCCTGGAGTGGCCGATCAGCGGAGCCAGATTCCGCACCGAGTATGCCGGATCGGGCTTCCTGCCGGATTCAGCGGCCGGATACATCAATGACCGCAGTTTTCTTTTGGGAGTAAAAAAGGGGATGGGACGCCACATGCTGGACATGCAGTATATCTCCTGGGGCCGTAACTTTAAAAGCTTCGGCAATCCATATCTGGAAACAGCCAAGAACGAGCTCCTGGGGGCAGCCGACCTCCGGTTCCCCGGCAGCCTGTCGGCCAGACTGGACGGCTCGGTGTACAAGGTTTTCACCGATTCCGCCTCCGGCAGCAGCTTTAAACTGGGGGGGGGCTTGAATTATGCCCGGGGACGGCTGACATCGGCCAGCCTGCGGCTGGATTATAACTACCGACCATATATCGCCTATCTTTACCAGAACCGAAGCCTGAGCCTGAGCGCCGTGACCAAACTGGGGGTTTTCTCGGTGATGTCCTCCTATTCTTACTCCTCAAGTTCCGGCATCAGCCTGACCCAGTCTCATAACGGAATGTTGGGCATCTCCCGCTATTGGATACAGGACCGATTATATGTCCAGGCTTCTGGTCAGCACTATCAGGTCTTCGACAGCTACGGCTTGACCGACCAGGCCCGGACCACCGCCCAACTGAGAGCATCCTGGCAGGCCTCGATCCATACCGGCATCATTTTTGATTGCCGGGATATACAACACCGTGACCGGATCGCTCCGGATAAAGGTTATCGCCAACAGCTGGCATCGCTTTCGGTTAGCTATAGATTTTAGGAACCATTGGTTGGTTGGTGGACTCTAATCAATATAATAAATATCAAACGATATTTAACGCCTTGTTCGCTATGGATTTAACCTCATGGGTGGATATTGATATCCGCCGGAACTTTTCAGCAACAAAATTACTCTAACCTACAGATAATCGATAATATGCCTGAAAAACAGCGGCTGGAATTTGAAGAAGTTCTGGATAAATACGGGCAGAAGCTGTTCAATCTGATGCTCCGGCTGACCGGCAACTACCACTGGGCCCAGGACCTGACGCAGGATGTTCTTTTGATAGCCCATCGCGAATACCACAAGTTCCGGGGGGACTCCGATGTCTTCACCTGGATATACCGCATCGCCGTCAACCATCACCGCCGGCAGGCTCGCAAGATGCGGGTCCGAAGCTGGCTGGGCTTCGAGGATGTCTCCAGCGAGGTGTTGTCCACCGATATTACGGCTGCCGACCCGGCCGAAAGCAGCGAAAGGACCAAGGTGGTGGCCCGGGCGGTATCCGCTCTGCCGGAGGACTTCAAAGAGACCGTGGTGCTGCATTATTTTCAGGACCAAAGCTGCGAACAGATCGCCAAGATAATGGATTGCTCGGAGGGAACCGTAAAATCAAGACTATGGCGGGGCCGGAAGATCCTGGCCCAGAAACTAAAAGGTTATATATCTGAAACAGGAGTGTGATAAAATGAATTGCCAAAAAATTGAAGAACATCTGCGGGAAAATCCCGGGGCCCCGTTGCCTAGGGAACTGCAGGAACATATAGCCCAATGCCCGGCCTGCTCTTTGTTGTGGCGGGAGCAGCAGGCCTTGAACGATATTCTGAAAGCATTTCCCCAGGTGGAACTTCCGGCCTACCTAGGCGCCAAAGCCTTGTCCCGGCTGGAGGGCCGGCAGAGGGTCTCCGGCAAAAAGCTGCTGGAGCCGGGCTGGTTGACCCTGGCCGCCCCGGCCATGGCCCTGATCGTGGCTTTTACCGCCCTGGTGATGCGTTACGAATATAGCCATCAATATGCAGACATTCCGAACCGCTCGGTATCTGTCCAGAACCAGGGCAACAATAACGCCGCTCCGGGGTCTGTCCAAAATAAACCATCAAATATTTTATCTCAGATATACCCGGTCTGGCCGTCCGACCAGGATGTGGTGGGCCGCGAGGACCTTACCATCATGGCCTCGCTGTATCCCGACCATCCGGGAAAGGTGCAGGTCCTGCTGGACGATATTGATGTCTCGGCCGGATCGACCATCAGCCGTCAGCATATCTTCTATGACCCCAAATCCCTGGGGGCCGGAGAACATATGGTCAGGGTAGTGCTGCAGCAGGCTGACGGAAGCTATCAAACGGCCAGCTGGAGCTTCTACCTGTTGGAGGAACCATCATGAAAAAGATGCATTTAATACTGATCCCCTGGCTGCTGATATCATCGGCAGCCCTGCAGGCCGCCGGGCTTCAGGTCTCGCCTAATCCGGCAGAGGTCCAGGTCAATACTGTCGTTGCCTTCACCGTCCAGGGTCTGGAGCCGGGTGGGTCGTTAAACTGGGAGGTCATTCCGGCCACTCTGGGAAATATTGACCAAAGCGGACTTTTCACCGCATCGGTCAAGCCTGGCCGGGGAATGATAAGAGCCATAGCCAAAAACAAGGATGGCCGGGCCACGCTGGGACACGCCATGATAAAAGTTTTAGGGAACAAATCGGTCCGACTTACGGTATCGGTATCGCCTACCAGGGCCGAGACCAAGATCGGCGAAACCCTGCGTTTTGCGGCCCGGATTATACTGCCAGATGAAAATATCAAAACCGAATGGCTGGTCATCCCCAATGATCTGGGAAGCATAGATGCCCAGGGCAATTTTATGGCCACCGGCACCGGGAAGGGCCGGATTGTGGTAATTGCCAAAGGAACGGGAAAGTATGGTTTGGGTCAGGCCCAGTTAAATATTTTACCTTCCGGCAAAGCCTCAAGCCTGTCGGTGGTTGTTTCACCTAAAAGAATCAAACTGCAGCCGAAAAACCGGATCCGGCTGGCCGTTCAGGTCCAGGACCCGGAGGGCCAAACCGTCAGAGCCAGACTCAGATACACCCTGTCTCCCCCGGAGCTGGGAACCATCGACCAGGACGGAAATTTTACCGTCGGAGAAAAGGCCGGACTGGGGATTATCAAGGTTGAGGCCGCTTCCGGATACGCCTTGGGCAGCGACCGGGTCTTTGTCATAGTCTCCGAAAAAAGCAGCCGCTATCAGATAAAGCTCAAACCTCGCCAGATGGTAATGGAGGCCAGATCAAGTGCCAAATTCGAGGTTGAGGTATGGGACGAAAACGGCAGCCCGGTGATCCCGCCAGCCCTGGACTGGAAGGTGATCCCCGAGGGCCTGGGTTCGATCACCCCCCTGGGGCTGTTCACTGCTGGAGACCGGATACTGTCCGGCAAAATTGTGGCCCAGCTGCCGGCCGAATTCGGCCGGGGTCAGGATGTTGCCTCGGTCAAGATACAAAGCAAGGATCGGAGGACCATCCGGATAAACCCGCCCAAGGCCAGCCTGAAGCCGGGGCAGATGATGCAATTCTCGGCCGCCATAAGCGACAGCCGGGGCAAGCCGGCCGGAGATCAGCGCATCACCTGGAAGCTTCAACCGGATAACCTCGGCATCATCACCCCCCAGGGACTGTTTACTGCCGGAGCGGCAGCCCGGTCGGGCTTGGTCATCGCCGAACTTCCTCCGGAATTCGGAGCCACCCGGGCCATCGCTCCGGTCGTCATCAGCAGCTACCAGATCAAGATCTCCGCCCCGCCCAATCAATATAACATCCACACCGGGGAGCAGGTCACCTTTGCCGCCTCGGTGCGGGATGCCAACGGGAACGACCTGAGCAGCTCGGCCGTCTTCGAATGGGAGGTGAAATCAACGGCCTCCGGTTTCGGCACCATCAACAGCTCATCAGGATTATTCAGTGCCGGTCACCCGGCCAAGCTTCCGGCCGATGGCTACATCATGGTCCGGGTTTCCATCAACGGACTGCCGGCGGGAACCGATGGCATAAAAATAACCATTAGATAAACGACCGGTCAAAATAAATCCTGAACTTTGGCAAATTTGCAACGCCTGCGTCATCCTTCGTCAAACTCAGGACAAGTTTTTGAGAATTATCCCTTGCTTTATATTTCGTCAGATTCCTTTCATGAGCCATGCATGACGCTTATCTCATGACGGCGCTTAGATTGCAAGTCATGCTGTTGCGCTCAGAAGGACTTGATGCATAAATCAAAGAGAGGTGCCCTGAAAGGCACCTCTCTTTTTTAATCGGCAGTTATCTTTTTTTCGTCATGCTGACGGCTTTGCTCTTCTTCAAAACCTTCCGGGGTTTCTTATCCTTCAGGGGTTCGGCTTCCTCTGTTTTCTTTTCGTTGTCATCGATCGTCTGGCAGGTTTCCTCCGGGGACCCTTCCTCCCTGGCGAAGATGTCGCGCTGGTCCCTCTTCATCACTATTATCCCGTAGATGATGGTCTGCCCGGTAACGAAGACGCCCAGCAGGTACGACAGAACCAGCAGCCGGACGGCGTTCAGTGACATCCCCATGATGAATGCCGCCGTCTGGCCGGACCAGCTAAGGGCCGGAGCCGCCGTCATGAATGAGGAGAGGCCCGATATCATGGGATTATCCATCCCCAGAAACATAATATAATTGGTCGCCAGCGGTGGAGTATACAGATTGAAAGCAGCAATGGCGATGTCGGCGAATTTGCCGCCCATCGACCAGGACAGGACCTGGTAAGCTATGCCCAGCCCGCTGACGGTGAACCAGGCAAAAAGCCCCGCCGCAACAAGGCACAGTATCTTTAGGAGCCCGGTATAGGCCACCAGCCTCCAGGGCTGGGCGGTAAGGGACGAGAACACCTCGAATAGGTTGTCAAAGGCATCGCCCCTGGTGGCGCCGGAGATCACCGGGGAAAAGAACAATCCTATGGCCAAAGAGACCAGCAGGAAGACCAGGAACAAACACACCAAGTAGATGGGCAGGCTCAATAGGGCGATGGTCAATTCTCCCAGCACCGGTATCCGCCCCCACCAGCCGGACAGCATTCCGGCCAACAACAGCAGCAGCACGAAGAAGATTATGACCAGCGGCCCGCCCAGGATGGATTTCCAGGCCCCTTTCAGATAAGCGGCGGCTTCCTTCACTTCGTAAAATTCATTGCCTTTCAATTGCTCCGCCGCCAGGCGGGCCGTTACCGCGGCGGACATCATGTATATCAGCAAGGCGCCCAAAAGCCCGACCATCCACAGCACCCAGGAAATGGCCCCGGAGCCGGGCCAGGGCATTGCCGGAACCAGACCGAACATCACCCAGACATCGGCCAGGCTGCGGCCGGCAACCATGTGGGACGCATATCCGAATATTCCGTATACGGCAAAACCACATACCAGTCCCCAAAAGAGAACCCACATTTTTTTGGGCGACAGTCCCAGCCTGGCCGCCCGGAAAACATCCCGGTAATCAAAATACATCTTCAGCAATTTTTCACCCTCCTTTTATGGTTGCAAAGTGACGCTGCCCTCAGCTCAGGTTATCTATCAGCAGTTTGCAGATATAATCCTCGATCCGCCTGGCCAGTTTCGAGCGGTAGGTGTTGTTCACCATTATGGAGAAGGCGAACATCTTGCCGTTCTTGGCCGTCAGGTAGCCGGATAAGGCCGAGACCCCGCCGATGGATCCGGTCTTGGCGTAGACCCGGCCGCAGAAATCCGGCTGGGAGAACCTTCCCGACAGGGTGCCGTCTATCCCGCCGATGGCCAGCGATTTATAAAATACGTCCCAGTATGGCTGTTCGTGCATGTATTTGAGAAGGTTGACCATCTGCAATGGCGATACTTCATTCTGCCGGGACAGCCCGCAGCCGTCGAACAGGTCCACCTCCCCCAGGCCCATCTGGCTGATGATGCCCCGCTCGGCCGAGGAGCCCCTCTCCCGGCTGCCCTCGCCGTCCACCTCGGCTCCGATGGTCTGTAGCAGCGATTCGGCGTAGAGATTGTGGCTTTTTTTGTTGATGACCTTTATGATCTCGGAAAGAGGCTCGGAATAATGAACGTACAGCAGCGAGGTGTTGTTCTCCCGGATCGGGGGATGCTCCTGGCTGGCCCTGATATTTCCCTTGATCGCTATATCCCGTTGCTTTAAAAGTTCGGCCAAGATCCTGGCGAAATGGCTCTCCGGCTCCTTGGCGATGAAGGTGAATTTTTTAGAGGATCCGGCGGCCAGCTTTCCGGTTATTTTCAGGGTGGCCCCGTCGAAGGAGGCGTAGGCCTTGCCGTTGTTATAGACCCGGCGGCTCTTGGTGGTATAGGTGCCGTCCTTGTTCCTCACCTTTTTATTGACGGTGCTGTAGCTGCCGGCGATGGTTCGGCTGAGATTTTTGATGTTGATCGACATCGGGGGATCTGTGGAATAATTGACCGGCTGGCCCACCCTCCCCCCTTTGAGGGTCACCACCACCACGTTCTCCCTGAAGGAGAGGCCGGAAAGCCTCCAGGCCAGGCGTTTCTTGGGACGGACCAGTTTGTTGGCCGAGCGGGGAATGATGGAGACCAGCTTCTCGGGCAGGAAATCGCCCTTGTCGCCTATCACGTCGCCCGATATCTCGGTAATGCCCATGGCCTTGATGTTGTCGGCCCAATCCTCCATGGTGGCGATATCGTTGATGGTGGGATCGCCGGACCCCTTGATAAGCAGGTCGCCGTCCAGCACTCCGGCCGAGTCTATCGGCCCGCAGGCATATATTTCGGTCTGGTAGCTGTATTCCGGGCCCAGTTTCTCCAGGGCGGCGGCGGTGGTGAACAGCTTGGTGTTGGATGCCGGAATGAACCGTGAGCCGGAATTATGCTGATAGATAAGAGAGCCGTCATCCAGCGACATCACCGCCACCCCCCAGCGTCCTACCAGGTTGAGTTTTTTGCTTAATAATTTATCCAGGTCCTCCTGAACGTCTCCGGTGGGCTTGGGAAGATAAACCGCGCTGGAGGATTTTTTCTTGGCGGTCTTTTTAACGCTGGCCTTCGCCCCCCAGGCGCTGGAGACACATAGAGCCCCGGTTAAAATAAGGACGGATATATATGAAATTCTTTTTATCATCAGGTTTTTCCCAAAAACAGGTAGGGCTTCCAGCTATCGTCGGGATTATGTATCGAATACTGGATGAAGGAGAAATAATGGGGCCGACGGGGTTTCTTGATCAGGGTCATCCTGGATTGTTTCAGGCTGCGATTGGCCTTTTTATTGTTGCATACCGTGCAGGCGCATACCAGATTGTCCCAGGCGTCATCGCCCCCCAGGCTCTTGGGCACCAGGTGGTCGATGGTGAGCGGACCCTGGCTGGTGCCGCAGTACTGGCAGACATGCCGGTCCCGCCGGAGAATGTTCTGCTTGGAAAGCTTGACCTCCAGGCGGGGTTTGCGTATGAAACTGCCCAGCCGGACGACGCTGGGCAGTATGAATCTTCGGCGAATGCTGGAGGCAAAGAAATCGCTGTTCTCGACCACTTCCGCTTTTCCCAGAAACAGCAGAACCAGGGCCCGCTTGGCATTGCAGACCAACAACGGTTCATAATTCTGATTGAGCACCAGCACCTGGCGCCACAGATTGCTATTCGATCCTATCTGGTTGGCGTTTGTACTTCCTTATGGCTGAAGTTTATTTTATGAGTATAGAACGGAAAATATAATTCCACGGTATAATCTATAGAGATAGCGCAGCTCTGTCCTTCCTCCCTTGCGATGTTCTGCAGGAAATATTCCCGGGCTCCGTCGAGGTATTCCCTTTTCTGTTCCTCTGTCCCCGGTATAAAGACATCCTTATTTCCTTTCTCATCCTGCACCTGGTAGAAATAGTCTCCCACCAGGGGGATCTTGTCATCCAAGGAGTTTTCGGCCAGGGCCCGGGCTATGCTGTCATCGCTTTCGGTCATAGCATTCTGGGCGGCCTCTTTCATCTTGTCCTTGATGTGGAAGAAACGGATGTAAGGAATGCTGACGGCCACCGCGGCATACAGCAGGAAGAGCACGGCAAAAAAAATCAGCACCTTTAAAAATTTGGGCATAACCCCTCCTAAAAACAAAGCACAAGCGTATGCCTGTGCTCAATCTTTACGACGCTTGCCGAATTGTCTTTTCGGCACTACAGCCGTAAATCAATTGCCTGCGCAAGCATCTTAGATGATATCTGGTGGACCTGAGGGGATTCGAACCCCTGACCTCCTGACTGCCAGTCAGGCGCGCTACCAAAACTGCGCCACAGGCCCATTTACATTTAACCTCCTGCCCGAAAACAGACGCCCCGCACCTGCATACCGTCCATAAGTTTAGCAAATAATCCGTCCTGTGTCAAGCCTGTTGAGGCAGATTTGACGGCGATTTTTAAAAGAAAAATCTGACGCCTATGCCGCCCTGGAGGTCGAAACCGGTTTCGGGAACCAATCCCAGGGTGGGCGCTAACTCCAGAAAGACATCCACCGGAGCCTGGGGAAAAATATATTCCAGGCCCGCCACCCCTCTGACCCCCAGATTGAATCGCTTTTCATAATGAGCCCTCTGGCCCGACCACAGGGTGCCGCCGACCCCGAAATACACCGGCAGCTGTCCTCGCTCCACCTCTATCAGCTGATAATCATGCCATAGATAATCGACATGCAGCCTCAGATAACCGTCATCGATGAAAGACCAGGCCACCGCCCCGTCCCAGGCTCGTTCCTTTCCGCTCCACAGCTTCCAGGATATGCCGGTCGGCTCCCCGGCTACCAGTCCCAGGCCGAAATCCCCGCCCCCCTTGATCGGCCCTTTGCCCTGGGCCAGAGAAGCGCCCAATACCAACATAATGATAGTGATCGTTTTTTTCATATTACCCTTTTTAAGTATGTTTGCATTATAAAAACTTGACTTCCATTACCGCTTTATTGACCACGAACACCTTTTCGGTGTTGGATTTCTTGTCGGCCGGAAAAAGGAAGAACCCCTTCCGGTTGGGCATGTACATCTCGGTGACCCCGGTCAGCTTCTCCCCGTCGAAAAAAGTGACCTCCATCTTTTTGCAGTTCACCGGACAGCTGCCGTCAAAATCGTTTCTTTCGTCGTACTCCCGGTTTCCGGTAAAATCCTTGACAAAGAACACTGCCTTGAGCTGTTCGATCCGGACTTCGGTGGATGAACCGGGGTCGTCGTTGGATAACAGATGGAAAGCGTCCTTGTTCATCGAAAAGTCCAGGGTATGGCCCTTGACCACCCGGCCGTCAAGATACCGCGCGACCAGTTTTCTTTCCTGCATGATGGACCTCTGGTTTTGATTTTACAATTTTCGCCGTTCCTTGGTTCTTCTTTCCAGGCTGCGCCGGTCGTCCCGGCCGATAGCATTCCCCTGGTCGTTTTGGGATTGGCGCCGCTGGTCCTTGCGGCGGTCCTCGAAGCGTCTGTCGTCCAGCGTTTGATTTGCCTTAAGCATTATGATCCCTCCTTTATTATGGGTTATTATTACTTCGGCGAATAAATAAGGCCTGTGTCATTCTCGTACTTCATTGCATTCAGCATAAACCCTGAGCCAGCAGGGCTTGCATGCCTTACTCAGGGCAGGCTTCCAGCGGGAATCCAAACCGGGATGCCCGTTTTCACGCCTGCGCGCTGAAGTACTGATTTTACACCGATATAAGAGGTGGCGCACAAGCACGGGCATGATAACAAAAACGTTCAAAAACCGATATGGCCTAATAATTACCCCAACCGCTGTCTTTTATGCAGATAAGATAACAGGGCTTTATCAAAAGGGGTTTTGGTGTCCAGCGGAACATAGTCTATGAAATTTTTTCGACACTCCCGGTTCAGCCCCTCCCGCCATCTGATTACGGCCCTCCGGTATTCCGGGGCGGCGCTGGCCATATCCAGCTGGATCCTTTCCCCGGTCTCCATATCCTCAAAAGCCAGGTCGCCTGAAAAAGGCAGGGCCAGCTCGTCATGGTCCAGCAGATGGAACAAAAGCACCTCGTGTTTAAGATGCCGGAAATGCTTCAGAGCCTTAAGCACGGCATTGGAGCCGTCCCACAGGTCGGAGATCAGGATTATCAGCCCCCTCCGCTTAAGGTGCCCGGCCAGGTCGTAAAATATCCTTTCGAAATCGGTCTTCCCTGCCGGGGTCTCCTTGTCCAGCAGGTCCAGCATCTGCCGCCAGTGGGAGCGGCGGGAGCTGGGGGCCATGAAATTGCTGATGCCCTCCCGGAAGGTAGCCAGGCCGGCCGCGTCGTGCTGGTTCAGCAGCAATAGGCTCAAAGCTGCCGCCAGGCAGGCGCCATACTGATATTTTGACCCGCCGCCCTTTTTATGGTAACCCATCGAGGCCGAACTGTCAAGCAGCAAATAGGCTTTTAAATTGGTCTCTTCCTCGAATTCCTTGACGTAATAACGGTCGCTCCTGGCCAGGGCCTTCCAGTCTATCCGTTTTATCTCGTCACCCGGCATGTACGAGCGGTACTCGGCAAACTCCACTGAAAAGCCATGATAGGGGCTCTTATGCAGGCCGGTTAAAAAACCCTCCACCACCAGCCGGGCCTTGATGTCCAATCCATTTATCTGGGCTATAAAATCAGGGGACAGGGCATCCTGAACGGTGGTCATGATGTTATCCCTGTTGAAGATTCGGCTTTTTTCTGTTTGACCACGATGCCGGCCGCCACCAGGCTGAAGGCTGCCAGCAATATCCCGCACCAGAACAGGGTCACCCGCTCGTGGTTGGTGGTGCCCAACCGGGGTAGTATGATCTGGGCGATAAAGCCGAACAGCAGGGAGCTGAACATGAAGCCTCCGTTCAGAACAAAGTCCCGCCCGGAGAAGATACGCCCCCACAGCTTGTCGGGAGCCGATTCGTGAAGCAGGGTGTCCTGGGCCACCATCACCGGCGAAAGAAAAATACCTATCATCAGGCCCACCGGCAGCAGCTGCCAGTAGTGGCGACATAGCGCGAACAGGCTGACCATGGTCCCCACCCCTAACAGCCCCGAGACGATGATCATCCGGCGGGAGTAGCGGTGTCCCAGAAAGCCGATGGATAAGGAGCCCAACATCATCCCCAGGGCCAAGACTCCGCCCAGCACACCCACCCCGCCGGTGCCGGAACCGATGCCCTTCTGGACGATGACCACCACTAAGGGATAGAGGGTTCCTCCAAAGATCGACACCAGCAGCAGGGAAAGCATTACGAATTTTACCTTGGGAGAGGAGAATATCAAGGTCCACAGCTCCTTAAGGTCGGTCTTCATGTTATTTATCCGTCGCCGCCATAGCTGGACCAGTTCGGCTTCCTTTTCGCTCTCGATCACTTTCTCCCCGGTCTTGAGCATGGCAATGGTGATCACCGATATAAAAAAAGTCAGGCTGTCTAAGTAGAACCCGGCCTCCCAGGGCTGCAGTTTGAGGTGCCGCCAGAATCCGCCCACCACCAGCAATCCCCCGCCCACGAAACCCACCATTCCGGCCAGTTTGTTGATAAAGTTCATCACCGCGTTGGCGGCGAAGATCTTGTTCTGGGGCACCAGGTAGGGGATCAGGGACAGCCGGGCGGCGCTAGCGAACAGCCCCATCAGAAAGGAGATGAACACCAGGGGAAACAATATCAGCACCGAGCCGGTCACTTTCATCAGCAGGGGGATCAGGCCGATGATCACCGCCCGGCCGGCGTCGGCCGCTATCAGCACCCTGCTCTTGGCCCGGCGGTCCACCACCACGCCCACGATGGGACCGAACAGCAGGGCCGGCAGGGCAATGGCCACCGTGATCTGGGAATAGGCCAGCGGGGCCCGGGTGGTGTAGGCCCCGATCACCGCGATCAGGGCCATCTGGGCCAGGTAATCGCCGAACTGGGAGACTAACTGCCCGGAAGCGAACAGGGCGAACTTGGGCTCCGACAGGGCCGCGGCAAAATGTCCGGATTGTTTAGACATTATTTGACAGGATTAACATGATTTCTGGATAATTTGATTTTCCTTCTTTTTTGACAGGATCAACATGATGATTATAATTACTTGGGATCCCTATATTTTCTTTTTATCTCGACAGATTTGCCGAAATTTATTAACAAGCCTATTCTTTTCCCGGTTGCTTTCAGATAATTAACTAATTGGACCTCGTGCTCAATTATCAAATTATTCACGGATTTTACCTCGATAATAACTGATCCCTCTACGATGATATCCGCAATATAATCTCCAACCACGATGTCTCCATATTTGACAGAAATAGCCTTTTGTTGTTCAGCCTTAAGCCCGGAGTTGGATAATTCAATCATCAAACTGTTCTCGTATACCTTTTCCAGAAAACCAAAACCAAGGGCGTTGTGAACTTTGTAGGCACACTTGATTATCTGTTCTGTCAGGCAGTCATTTTCCATAATAGTAAGAAATCCTGTTAATCCTGTCTATGGTTCCCAATCCCAGTGTGAAAAGATGATCCCGTTAATCCTGTAAATCCTGTCCATGGTTCCCCACCCCGGTATGGCCGAAGCCGCCCCGGTCCCTGGCCGTTTTATTCAGCGATTTTGTTTTGACCAGCTTCGCCTTGACCACTGGAGCTATTACCAATTGGGCGACCCTATCGCCAGGCCGGATGACGAAATCCTTCTTCCCCAAGTTGATCAGGATCACTCCCACCTCCCCGCGATAGTCGGCATCTATCGTGCCCGGAGCATTGACGATGGAGATGCCGTGCTTGACTGCCAATCCGCTGCGGGGCCGGACCTGCCCCTCGTAGCCGGGCGGGATCTCCAGGGCCAGACCGGTGGGCACCAGGCTTATCTGCCCGGGTTTTATCTTTAGGGGTTTCTTGATAGCCGCCTTAAGGTCCATCCCGGAGGAATGAGCGGTGGAATATTCCGGAAGCCGGGCCAAGCCGGAGAGCAGTGCGATCTTTATTTTCAAGGTTTTCATCCCGATGTTTTGTTATTATATGGTTTTTGCGCGTTGATTATTATATCAATTGCCGATAAATTTGACAATAAAATTGTTGAATAAACACAAAGGGGCGATGCTCCGATCGCCCCGTGTTGAAATTTTCACAATCATTTCCTGCGATTGTAAGCCTCGATGCCCTTGGCCAGCACTTTCAGGGCTTTCCGCAAATCCCCCTCGTTCAGCACATAGGCCAGGCGGACCTCCTGCTTGCCCTGGCCCGGCGTGGCATAGAAGCCGTCGCCCGGGGCCACCATGGTGGTGGCGCCCTCGTGCGAGAAGTCGGTCAGCATCCACTGGGCAAACTTGTCGGAATCGTCTATCGGCAGATGGGGCATGATATAGAAGGCCCCGGCCGGCTTTTTGAAGATGGCCCCGGGGATCTTGGCCAGCTCCTCGCAGACCACATCGCGCCGCCGCTGGTACTCGGTGATCATTTTCTTAAGGTATTTATCTATGTTCTGATACCCGGCAATGGCCCCCACCTGCTCGATGGTGGGCGGGCACAGCCTGGCCTGGCCGAATTTGAGCATGGTCTGCATGATCTCGGTGTTGCGGCACACCACGCAGCCCACCCTGGCCCCGCAGGCCGAGAAACGCTTGGATATGGAATCCATCATGATGGCCCTGTCTTCAACCCCCGGAATATGCAGCACGCTGGTATGGTAGCCGCCGTCGTAGGTGAACTCCCGGTAGACCTCGTCGGCCAGCAGCCAGAGGTTTTTCTCCTGGGCCAGGCCGGCCAGCATCTCCAGGTCTTTTCTTGAAAAGAGGGCCCCGGTGGGGTTGTTGGGCGAACAGTACATGATGGCCTTGGTTCTATCGGTGATCCGCTTGACGAATTCGGCCTTGGAAGGCAGGGCGAAGCCCTCCTCCACATCGGTGGGCACCGGTACGATCTTCATGCCGGCCATGGTGGCGAAGCCGTTGTAGTTGGTATAGAACGGCTCGGGGACCAGTATCTCGTCGCCGGGATCGCCGATGGCCATCATGGCGAAGATTATGGCCTCGGATCCGGCAGTGGTCACCAGAACATCGTCCGCCGACACCATGATATCCTGCCGCTCCAGATATTTCTTTATCTCCTGCCTGAGGGCCGGCAGTCCCTGGGATGGCCCGTAGGCCAGCACCTCCTCCCCGAAATTGCGGATGGCATCCATGATGTCCCTGGGGGTGGCGATATCCGGCTGTCCGATGTTGAGATGATAGATATGGGTGCCCCTCTGCCTGGCGGCGTCGGCCAGCGGCACCAGCCGGCGGATGGGCGAAGCCTGCATGGCCAGGGCTCTCTGGGACAGGCACATTGCCGTTTTCTTCTCTTTGCTCATTATCGCCATCCTATAAACTTGAATTTATAAATTTCTTTTAACCGACCTGAAGCAGTTCCCTCAGTTGCGGCAGTGATATCTCCCTGGCGGATACCGGCCCCAGAACGGCCGCCGCCAAAGCCTCCGGGCGGATCACCCTTTGGGCAACATCCAAAAGGTCATCGGTGGTGACGGCATCGATCCTGGCCAGGGTCTGCCCCAGGTCCCGGTAGGGCTCCCGGTTTATCTCCATCTTGGCCAGGCGCATCATCCGGTTGGAGGTGCTCTCCAGGCCCAGCATCAGGTTGCCTTTGAGCTGGGACTTGGCGTTCTCCAGTTCCTCCGGCGAGGGCGGCTCCACCAGCAGCCGTTTGAATTCGGCCAGGGTGGTTTCCAAAGATATTCTGGTCTGCTCCACCGCCACTCCCAGATAGACCCCGAACAGCCCGGTATCGCGGTACAGGTCGGCAAAGGAATAGATGGAATAGGCCAAACCCTCCTCCTCCCGGATCTTCTGAAACAGCCGGGAGCTCATACCTCCCCCGAAGATGGTGTTCAGCACCAGCAAGGCATAACGGCCTGGGTCGCTGAAGGCCAGGGCCGGCATCCCCAGGCAGATGTGTACCTGGGAGGTTTTTTTTCTTTTCAGCAACAGCCCCGGAGCCTTTATATCGGCATCGGCGTTTGTCTTGGGGGCGGCAGAGGTTTGGTATTGGCCCAGATATCTCCGGGCCAACTGCTCCAGGGCCTGGTGTTCTACCCGCCCGGCCACCGCCAGCACCATGTTTCCAGGAAGATAGTTCTTGCGGCGAAAGGCCTGTATGTCAGCCATTTTAAAAGACTGGCAGTTCTCCCGGCTGCCCAGGATGGGATAGCTTAACGGGTGCCCGTCGAACAGGGCCTGGGAAAATAGCTCATGGACCATCTCATCGGGGGTATCCTCGACCGTTTTGATCTCCTCCAGGATGACCTTCCGCTCCTTCTCCAGATCCTGGGGGTCAAAGCGGGGATGGGAGATGATGTCGGACAGGATGTCCACCGCCTGGGGAAGGTGCTCGTCCAGGACCCGGGCATAGAAGCAGGTCTCTTCCTTGGAGGTGAAGGCGTCCAGATGGCCGCCGATGGATTCCAGGAAGATGGCTATATCCCGGGCGCTGCGGGTCCGGGTTCCCTTGAACAGCAGGTGTTCTATCAGGTGGGACAGGCCGTTCTCGCCTGGCCGCTCATCCCGCGATCCCCGGGCTATCCACAGCCCTACAGCCGCCGAGCGCACGTGGGGGATCTTCTCGCTTACTAACGTTATGCCGTTGGGAAGCACCGAATGATTGTAGATGATGCTCATTCAAATTCAGACAGGTTTTATTGATGCTCGGTCTGTTGCGTTGAATTGTTAATAGGAGCGGATAATAATGGACATTTCATTATCAGCGAAAATCGTTTGATAGAGTGCCCTTGTCATTCCCGCACGTTCGTTTCACTCAGTGTAATCCGCCTATGGCGGACCGGCGGGCCTGTCCGCCACAATTCGCCAATGGCGAATGAAGGAGGAAATCCAGTGTAAACCCTCTGGATACCTGCTGGTCCGCCATAGGCGGATTATCCCTTTGGATTCCTGCTTTCGCAGGAATGACATAAGGGGCAGGTATGACATCATGAGCCAACACCATACGTTAAATAATTAGGCAAAGTTTATTGGGTGGTTAGATTAACACATGAATGATGTATTTTCAGCAGGGAGGCGGGCAATATAGATGTTTCAGCGGACCTTGATATCCTTGAGGCGCAGTTGCAGCTTCTTCTGCCCCTGCCATTCGTTCTCCTCCAGCACAAAGGCCATATCCAGGGTGGCGTCGGGATCCTCCACCTCGTCCAGCAAATCGCCGAAGGAGAACCCGATGGCGTCGAATACCCGCTGTTTCTGCTTGACCTTGAACTTCAGGTGGTTCTTGCCCACGATGTAGGGGCTCCCCACCACCCGCAGCTGCTGAGAGGCCAGCACCGGATGCCGGTTGCCCGGCCCGAAGGGGGCGAATTTAGCAAAGCTCCTGGCGGTGTTGGAATCCACCTCATCCAGGTCCACCATAACGTCCAGCGCCTGGGTGGGCATCAGGTCATCGCTGGTCAGCGTCTGTTTGGCGATCTGGTTCATCTTCTGGCGGAACTCCGGGATCTTGGCAGTCTCTATGGACATCCCGGCGGCGTACTTATGCCCGCCGAAGCCCAGCAGGTGTTCCTGGCAGCCCTTCAACGCCTCGTGCAGATGGAAAGCAGTTATGGATCTGGCCGAGCCCTTGCCCTTCTCGCCGTCCACTGCGATCAGGATGGTGGGGCGGTAGAACTGCTCCACCAGCCGGGAGGCTACGATGCCGATGACCCCCTGATGCCAGTTTTCGGATTCCAGCACTATCACCATCGCCTGATCAAGGTCCACCCGTTGTTTCACCATGTCCATCGCATCGGCCAGTATTCGATCGTCTATCTCCTTGCGTTTGCGGTTCTCCTGATCCAGGGTCCGGGCGATGGCAAAGGCCTCGTCCTGGTTCTCGGTGATCAGCAGCCTCAGGGCCGAATCGGCCTCGCCGATCCTGCCCGCCGCATTGATCCGGGGGGCCAGCATGAACACGATCTGCCCTGAATCCAGGGGCTTCCCGGTGAGGCCGGTCACCTCCAGCAGGGCCCTGATGCCGGGTTTGCTGCTGCTGCGAATCTTCTCCAGCCCGTATTTTGCCAGCACCCGATTCTCGCCGGTCAACGGAACGATATCGGCCAGGGTGCCCAAAGCCACCAGGTCCAGGTTCTCCTGCAGCTGGGCTTCGTCCAGGCCCAAGTGCCGGTAAAGCCCCTGAAGCATCTTATAGGCCACCCCCACCCCGGCCAGCTCCTTGAACTGATAACTGCAGTCGGTCCGCTTGGGATCCAGCACCGCCACCGCATCGGGCAGGCTTTCCTTGGGTTCGTGGTGGTCGGTTATTATGCATTCTATGCCCAGCGACCGGGCCAGCTCGACCTCCTGATGGGCGGTTATGCCGCAGTCCACCGAGACCAATAGTTTGACCCCCCGCTTCCGGGCTTCCTCGACGCCGTTGGGAGAGATGCCGTATCCCTCTTTGGCCCGGTTGGGAAGATACCAGTTGACATCGCCTCCCAGATACGACAGGGAGCGCCATAACAAGGCCGTCCCGGTGATGCCGTCGACATCGTAATCGCCGTAGATCATGATCCTCTCTTTTTCCCGGAGGGCCTTTTCCAGGCGGACAACGATGGAATCCATGCCTTTCATGGTGAAGGGGTCATGGCAATCGCTCATCTGGGGGTCCAGGAACAGCCGGGCCTCATCGGCGTTTTTTATCCCCCGGACCATCAACAGCCGGGCCACCAGGGGAGTTACCTCCAAAGAGACCGCCAGTTCCTTAACCAATTGTTCGTCCCCGCCGGCGGGGAATACCCATTTTCTTTCCATATACATTTATTGTTTTTACTTAAAAAGGACAGGACCTGTAAGCCGAGTTCTGTATCCCGCATAACGGGATGATGATCATCTCTCTGGTCCCCGCCAAACGACGGGGATCAAGCAACCTACCCTTCCGCCTTCCGAACGAGCCGTCCTTATACCGCTTTTCAGCGGAGCGGCGGAATCTATTTGGTCTTGCTCCGACAGGGGCTTGCCAGGCCCTGGAAGTTGCCTTGCCAGGCGGTGAGCTCTTACCTCGCCTTTTCACCCTTACCCCGCCAGAGGCGGGGCGGTATATTTTCTGTGGCGCTTTCCGTACCCGCCGCATTACCGGCGGATCCCCCGGTATTCCCGGGGCTGTCTGCTCTCTGGAGCTCGGACTTTCCTCCCCGCCAGAGACGGGGCGATCACCCGGTCCTGTCCTAGATAGTCTTCATTATAATTCCGGAACGGTCTGATTGTCAATGGCCAGGTTGGCCAGCCGGTCGGCCAGCCGGTTCTGAATCCGGGGGACCGACTGGATATCCCACTTCTCCAACTGGGAAAGCAGCTCCTGAGCCTGGACGAAAAGCTTTTTCAGCCGCGGCTCCTTGATGCGGTAGCTGCCGTTGATCTGTTTGGCCAGCAGTTCGCTGTCGGTCTGGATGGACAGCTTGGAAAAACCCCTTTCCTGGGCCAGCTTCAGTCCGAAGATCAGGGCCTGGTATTCGGCTTCGTTGTTGGTGGCCTTGCCCAGATATTGGCTGCGCTCGGCCAGTATGTTTCCATGGCTGTCCACCAGGGCCGCCCCGGCCCCGGCCTGGCCGGGATTGCCCCGGGCCGCGCCGTCGATGACCAGCGTCACCTGGGTGACGCCGAAATCAATCTCGATCTTGTCGGCCAGGGCCACCAAAGCCTCCTTGAGGGTGTCCTTGGTGCACCCCATGGACTCGGAGATATCCTCCATGGGATGGCCGGAGGCCACCTTGCGGAGCACTGTTGAGAGCTTGGAATATATCTGGTCCTTGTCCTTGGTCATAATAGCACCTCGCTAAGGTTATTATTGTTGTTTGGGGTCCTGCCAGATCAGGATCCGGCCGCAGTTCTCGCAGGTTATTATCTTGTCCATGTCCCGGATGCGGTTGAGCAGCTGGGTGGGCAGGTTGCCGAAGCACCCTCCGCAGGCGTTGCTTTTGACCGCCACCACCGCTATCCCGTTGCGG
The DNA here is from genome assembly GCA_020053305.1 of Candidatus Edwardsiibacteriota bacterium. Lineage (GTDB taxonomy): Bacteria > Edwardsbacteria > AC1 > AC1 > EtOH8 > UBA2226. The sequence goes on from JAGVNJ010000067.1 coordinate 73,865, forward strand.
GCTTTGCCGATCTTGTCGTAGCTGGCCAGGATATCTTTGGGCAGTCCCTTCAGGGAATCCTGCTTGGCCTTTTTCAACTCATCCAATTTTACCGACACCCCGGCCGCCTCCTTGTCCAGCTCCTGCTGTTTTCCCCGGCTCTGGCCCTCGGCTTCAGTAAAGACCTTGTTTTCCTCTGTTTCCTGCAGGGCCAGTTTTTCCAGGCTCTCCATGATGGTCAGGATCTGCTCCTCGATATCGGAGATATTCTTCTTCTCCCCCTCTATCTCATGGAGCATGGTGGAGTATTCCTTGTTGGTCTTGACCGCCAGCAGTTGGGTTTGGTGCTTCTTGATGTTGGCCGAGGTCTGTTCCACCTCCTGTTCCAGGCTCTTTTTTTGCCTGGCCAGTTCTTCCTGCTGCCGGTTCACCTCATCCAGCCGGGAGCGCGATTCTTTGAGCCGTTCCTGGATATCAGCTATATCCTTCGGTATCTGGTCCAGCCGGCCCTGGTTATCTCTGATCCTATCGTCCAGCTTTTGGATCTGATAGATGGCTTGAAGGGTCTCTTTCATGGCGTATCGTCTCTCCGGCTGTAATTAAAAAGTGCGTTTCCCTGTATCGGGAAACGCACCGGTTAGAACCAATGCTTATCGGCAGGTGTGTTTTTGATCAGCCGGCTTATTTTTAGATTACATATTATTACGATTAAAAGGTAGGGCATTTCGTCCTTTGTTTGTTGATTTCATTGATTTCATTTTAGCACCATTGGGCTAAGGATGTCAATGAAAATATCAAAATAAGAACCGATATCTGACAATATCAGCTTTATTATTATGGTGATATTCTATATCTGTATATTCAAACTGGCCCTGACCTCCGAGGTCAGATAATCTGGCAAACGGCTTTTATCCAATTTCCAGCCCAGATTGAACCGAAAGAAGGGATAATTTACTGTCGTTTCCAGATTGACGGTCTCCAGGACGGTGGAGGCATCTCCGGTGGATTGGGCATAAAGATAATTGCCCTCAAAAAATACCTGGGATAACGGCTTGAAGGTAAAGCCCAAGGATGGCGTAAAGGTGCTGACCTTGGTATGGCTGTTGATCATAGAAACCAACGGGTCCTGCCCCCTTTTCAAGCTGTATTTTGCCGCTCCGTTGATGGTAAAATATTTATTCAATTCCTGTATGATTTTGCCTTTATAACCATGGATTATCACCGAGGTAGAAAGGCTGTCGGTGGAGTTGCTTTTCACGCTTTGCCCCTCGTATCCGGTCTCAACATTAGTGTTATAGGTAAGCTTGGCAACAGAGGACAATCCCCAGTCATAGGTCATTGTCTGCCGGTCCCTGGTTTCCACAAACCCGGTATCCATCAAGGCGCGGTTCTTTTCATAATTCCGGGCCATATTTACCGCAAAGGAAACGCCGGTCCAGGGCGCGATCCGTGAGCGGTAGTTAACCTTGTTGCCGTTTAACAGACTGGAGTTCAACACCGCTCCGCTTCTGATGGAACTTACTGCATAGACCTGCCGGGTGTCATACATCACCTCCGAGGAAAAATACTTGTTCAGGCTGTGTTTGACGGTATATTGCTGGGAGTTCAGCTCATAGAACTTCTGGTCGGTGCTCTTGATCCGGCTCTGTTTATGTTCCGGACGGCAGGTTAAGGTTATCGACTTGGCGGGATAGAACTCGAATTTGAATATCCCGTTTTGGTTTATGGCCCCCTGGCCCTGGGGCGCGTCCAGATCCACCCGGGTGTTGACGGTCTCGATGGAGTATTTGCCGTCCGAGGAGGCCCTCTGCCAGGGCTTTTATCAGGTAGCTTATCGGCGGGGCCGAGACCGCTACCCTGTCGCCCCAGATGTTCTGGTAGACGGTATCGCCTCTTTCCGTGAACAGGCAGTAGGAAAGCCACCAGATGCCGTAGGCGCTGTCCACCCGGCCCCGGTAGTCGATCCTGAAGCTGTCGCCGTAGGACAGATTGACGGTATAGATTATGGAGTCCTTCACCGAACGGTCGGGCCGCTGGAAATAGATCACGGCCCTCTGTGCGGTATTGAAACTGTCCAAGTTTGCCACATTTACGGACATGGTCACCGAGTCCTTGGGACTATACTCCGGCAGGCTGTCCAACCCCTGGGTGGCCCAGGCTATTATGTCACGGGTTATTTTTTTCTCGCCCGGAGTTGCCTGGCCCCGCCTCCGGGCCCAGTCGGTGTACATCCCGGTGACGAA